>CAZLFW010000248.1:0-3733 GCA_964559045.1 uncultured bacterium | reverse complement strand
AGAGATGAATTTATGACATGCCTGTTTATTTCATTTAAAGAATGAATTTTTTCGCCTGTTTTTTTAAAATTTTCTTTAAATTTTTTAAATATTTTAGAATATTCAGGAAGATTTTCATCAAAAAAAGAAAGATTAATAATATCACTCTCAATTGAAGATATTCTGCAAATTTCAGATATTATTTTTTCTCTGTGATTTTTAACTTCTATTATATTAAGGAGGAGAGATTCTTTCTGGAAATTTATTTCATTTAACTCATCATTGTCAAAGTTAACAATGGCATTTCTTTCTTTTAACAAAAGCTGCTCAAGATCTTTGTAAAAGGATAACTCTTTTTCTAAGAATTGAATTACTTTTTTTATTAAATTTTCAGGTATATTATATCCCATGTTTTATCTCCTTCATTGATAGAATTTTCCGTATAGTAAATCTTCAATTACTTTTTCTGTTACTTTATGTACATCAACGTTATATTTTCCAGATTTAATCATATTTTTAATTTTATTAAGTTTTTCCGCCCTTTTATCTGGATAATTAAGAACATCTACAACTTTTTCTTCCGCTTTCTTTAAGTCTTCGGAGAAATTTACTATTTCAGTATCAGCTTCTTTTGTCTCTTGTGCTCCTTTGTTTTCTGATACTTTTTTTTCATTTTTCCCGTGCGTTATCAGTTTTTTTAAATTTAAGTTGTTAAATTCTATTTTCATTGCACTCCTCCTGCCTTTTTTTTTATTATCGGCAGGTTATTATAAAACTTTACCAAATTCAACAAATTATTTTGAAAAAATTTCCGTTTTTAAGTTCTCATATAGTAAATTAGCAATCCCTATGCCACCTGCTTGAGAAATACTTTTTGACAAACTTTCATACATCATTGAATCATAAATTTTTTTAGCATTGGTTTCTTTCAACAAATCAAATTTCGGAACGGTTTTTCTCATCTCTTTAAACATGTAATTAACAAAGTAACTTTCAAAGTCTTCACAGACTTTTCTTAATCTTTTTTCTGTTTCTTTATCTTTCTTAAAATGTTTAGTTTCATCTATGATATTTCTTGCCAACGTATTATTTTTCTCCATTAATATCTCTTTTATGTTTTGAGTATTGTTTACTATCATTTCTCCTCCTGAAAATTATTTGCTGTTTGTAATTTTAGATTGTTTTCTATGCTTTTAAGTGAAAAGTTGTTATACAACTTACATTATTATCAGCTCACCCTGTAAAGCACCTGCCTGTTTAATTGCCTGCAATATTGAGATTAAGTCTCTCGAAGATACACCTATCCTGTTTAAACCACGAACAAGATCTTTTATGCTTACCGATTTTTTCAAAAGCATTAATTTTCTTTTCTCTTCTTTTACAGTAATTTCTGTATTAGGCGTGGTGACAGTTGTCCCTCCTGAAAGAGGAGCAGGCTGTGATACTTTGGGAGTTTCTTTTATTTGAATACTTAAATTACCGTAAGCAATTGCAACTGTGCTTATAGTAACATTTTCTCCCATAACAAGAGCTCCTGTTCTTGAATTCATTACAATTTTTGCAGTTGTATCAGGAGTAATATCAAGTTTATTTACCTTTGATATAAAACGGACAATATTCATATTTTTCGGAACATTTACATTTATTGTAGAACTGTCTATAGGAGTTGCCAATTGTGATTTAAATGAAAAATTTATCATGTCAGCAATTTTGACACATGTTGCAAAATCAGGATTTTTTAGAGTAAGAAAAATTTTGTTTTTATTCGCAAGCGAGAAAGGTATTTTATTTTCAATAATTGCACCTTCTGGTATTCTGCCAGTTGTAGGGAAATTTTTTCCTACTCCCCCACCTGCTCCGCCTGCTGAAAAACCTCCTATTGAAATAGGTCCCTGTGCAACTGCATATATTTTACCATCTGGTCCTTTTAGGGGAGTCATTAACAATATCCCGCCTTGAAGAGATTTGGCATCACCAATGGAAGAAACAATTGCATCTATTTTCATGCCTGGTTTTGCAAAAGGAGGCAATTTAGCTATTACCATTACCGCAGCAATATTATCACTGTCTATATCTTTTTCACTAACAGTGATTCCCATGTTCAGAAGCATATTTCTCAAAGATTTAAAGGTATAAGTGTCTTTTTTGCCGTCATCTCCAGTTCCGTTTAATCCTACAACAAGCCCGTATCCTATTAATTGGTTATCTCTTACTCCTTCAATATTTGTAATATCTTTAATTCTTGCAGCATTTAACAAAAATGTGTTAAACAAAAAAATAATACTGAAGAAAAAGAGAAATTTACTCTTCACTTGCTTATCCTCCTTCTAAAAATTTACAATTACTTCTCCATAGCCTTTTACAACAGCAGAAAATACTTTTCCGCTTGAAAGATTCAAAACCTTAACAGATTTGTCGTAGAAACCATTTTCAAGCACTTTTCCTTTTGTATTAATTGATATACCATTACTAACAGCAATGACATTAACAATTTCTCCTCTTTTAACCATTGGTGGACTTTGTATTATCTCTGTAGATATTGGTTCTCCTGCTCTGATATATCTTTTAGTTATTTTACCAACAACATTGTTTATAGATTTATAAAAGTTGGAGTTGTTATTCTTTATGGCTATCTCTTTTAGTTCAACCATATTAGGCAGTATTGCTTTTCTCATAAAAATATTTTTTGTAGCAACTACAACTGTTTCCTTCACTTCCACTATTGCATAAGCCCTGACTGATCTTATTTTATTATGTTTTTTATTCAAGAATTCTACAATAAAAGGAAGTCTGAAAAAATTTTTCTCATTAATGAGAGAGATTTTTATATCTATATCATTACTTGGAAGCTTTATTTTATTTTGGGCTATAATTTTTATAATTCTCCATTTTTTTCTTTTGAATATTTTTTTTTCATTTGTTTTTAAAAAGTCCCCTATTAATGAAGAAATTGTTTTGTTTGTGATAAAAAAAGATCTTCTTTTTATTTTCACAACGTCTTTTGAAAATACCTTTATCACAGGTACATTTTCATTTATTTTCCGATAAAAATTACTAATCTCGTTAAGCACTAATTGTTTATTAATTAAAAAAGAATCAGACTGAGGAGAGAATTGTGCCAATATAATATTTTCGAGTCTGCTATCCCCTATTACCATTCCTATATCCTTTATTTTTATAGCTGTCCCGTTTACAGTGACATTTTCTTTTAACTTCACTATAATTTCTCCTTTTCTTGCATTTAAAGTAACAGTTAAAAGAAACATTACAAATAAACTAAAAAAGAAATTTTTTTTCAACCTTTCCTCCTTAAAATTTTCTTAATTAAAGTTTACCTTTTTACATTTATTGCAGTTTGAAGCATTGCATCAGCTGTTTGAACGGTTTTAGAATTTACTTCATAAGCTCTTTGCCCTGTAATCATATCCACCATTTCTTCGACAACACTAACATTTGACATTTCAAGAAATCCCTGAGAAATTGTGCCTGCTCCGTTTATCCCTGGAGTAATCTCATTTGCTGTTCCGCTGGCACCTGTCTCTTTGAAAAGGTTTTTTCCTATAGATTTTAGTCCCGAAGGATTTACAAAAGTTGTTAAAGTTATATTTCCCACTTGCGTCATTGTTGTCTGCCCCGCCTGTAAAACAGATACAGTGCCGTCATCTGAAACAGTGATGTTTACAGTATCAGTAGGGATTACAATGGAAGGAGAAAGTTTGTAACCATCTGCAGTAACAAGCTCTCCTGCACTGTT
>CAZLFW010000247.1:0-9313 GCA_964559045.1 uncultured bacterium | reverse complement strand
TTTTACTTTCCAGAAAAAATTTGATACTTGTGCATCCGGATTCGTCCAAAATTATGAAAAAGTATCCGGTAAAAATAATTGAGCATAATAAAATAATCAAAGAAAAAAAAAGCTGGGTATATTACGCTCCCATTTTATCCACGGATTTTACTCTTGCAATTGTTATGCCGAGCAATGAGCTGTTTGCTTCTTTAAATTACATGTCTTTAGTTTCCGTTATACTTGCAATTCTTGGCAGTGTCCTCCTGATAATTACAATGCTTGTAATAAGCCGACGTATTAGCAGACCTCTTAAACAGGTTGTTTTGCTCACAGATGAAATATCGAAGGGGAACTTTGACAAAAAAATAGATGTTCCTGAAACACACGACGAAATATACCAACTGTCTGTTGCTGTTAACAGAATGCAGGATTCCATTAAACAGTATATCAAGGATTTGCAGGAAACCACAAGAAAGAAGGAACGAATAGAAAAAGAGCTTGATATCGCAAGGTCTATTCAGTTAAGCATGCTCCCTGAGAAAATCCCCGATAAAGGTGTGGCAATTGAAGCGTTGCTTAAACCTGCGAGAGCTGTGGGCGGTGATTTTTATGATTTTTTCTATGTGGATGAAAAACGAATTTGTTTCGTAATAGCGGATGTTTCCGACAAAGGTGTTCCGGCAGCTCTTTTTATGGCTGTTACAATGAGTTCAATCCGCTCTTACAGCACTACCTGTTCCAATCCTGCCGAAATTGTAACAACCGTAAACAATACCATTTCGGAAAATAACAAGGCAAGTATGTTTGTAACTCTTTTTCTCGGCATAATTGATATTGAGACAGGTAAACTCGACTATGTTAATGCGGGGCATACAACTCCTTATATTTTAACTGCAAAAGGAGAGTTAAAAAAGCTAAAGGAAAAAGGGAATCCTGTTGTCGGTGTATTCGGAGGAATAAAATACAGTAATAGAAGTATTTTGTTAAATGCAAAAGATAAATTGTTTCTGTTTACAGATGGAGTTAACGAAGCATTTTCAAAAAGTGACGAACAGTTCGGGGATAAAAGGCTTGAAGAACTTCTGGAAAAACTTGCAACATTTTCACCTTTGGAAATTGTTGATTCCGTAGAAAACACCGTTGAAAAATTTTCTCAAGGAAGAGAGCAGAGTGACGATATAACAATACTTTGCATTGAAATCAAATAGACATTTGTTGCAAAAAACTATTTCTGAATTCTGTAAATGTATTGTTTTTTATATGTTTTTTAGCTGTTTCTATAATATTTGCATAAAAATAGAGATTATGAATGGTGTTTAACCTGTAAGACAGCAGTTCTCTCGAAACATACAAGTGACGTAAATATGCTTTTGAAAAATTTTTACATGTGTAGCAATTGCATTTTTCGTCCAAAGGCTCGTCTTTGTCTTTATATTCGCTTTTTTTTATGGAAATTTTCCCGTTTGACGTGAAAAGCGTTCCGTTTCTTGCATTTCTTGTTGGCATTACACAATCAAACATATCAACACCATGTTCAATTGCAAATAAAATATCTTCCGGAGTTCCCACACCCATTAAATATCTCGGGTGGGATTCAGGCATAACGGGTGCGATTTCGTAAACCGTTTCATACATCTCCTGTTTGGGCTCTCCAACGCTTAATCCTCCGATAGCATATCCGTCAAAACCGATGTTTACAATCTCTTCAACATGTTGTTTTCTGTAACCTATGTTTGTTGCTCCCTGAACTATTCCGAAAAGGAGATTGTTGCTTTTTTTCAGGTTTTTACACTGTTTTGCCCAATTTGTGGTTCGTTTCATTGCAGCCAATATTTCTTTATTATCTGCGCTATGTTCCACGCAGTCGTCAAAAACCATCATAATGTCAGAATTTAAACTTTCCTGTATCTCCATAACCTTTGCAGGAGTAAAATAGTGGAAACTGCCGTCAATGTGCGACTGAAATTCAACTCCTTCCTCATCTTTTCTCCTGAGTCTTGCAAGGCTGAAAACCTGAAATCCGCCGCTGTCCGTAAGTATGGGATGATTCCAGTTCATAAATTTGTGCAATCCTCCCAGTTTTTTAATAAGTTTATGTCCGGGTCTCAGATAGAGGTGATAGGTGTTGCCCAGTATAATTCTGGCGTTTGTTTTATCGGTTAAATCGTCAGGTGATAAAGATTTTACAGATGCAAGCGTGCCCACAGGCATGAAAACAGGTGTTTCCACATTTCCGTGAGCAGTTTTCAAAATACCTGTTCGAGCGTTACAATGTCTGTCTTTGTCTGTTATTTGAAAAATATCGGACATTAGGCATCCTTTGTGATTTCCAGAAGTTCTCTGGCGTTTTCCAAAGATTTTTCAGTAATTTTTTCACCTGAAAGCATTCGTGCTATTTCTTCGGTTCTTTCCTTTAAAGTAAGTTTCTTTATATTTGACAAGATTCTCCCGTTTTTGTTTTCTTTAAAAATTTTATAATGATTATCTGCAAAGGCTGCTACCTGTGCAAGATGAGTTATTACCAATACCTGATGCTTAAGTGATATTTCCCTTATTTTTTTACCTATGGCAAAAGATGTTTCCCCTCCTGTTCCCGAATCTATTTCATCAAAGATGAGAATGGGGACATTTAGATGTTCGCTTAAAACCGTTTTCAATGCAAGCATTATTCTTGAAAGCTCACCTCCGGAAGCTATTTTTGAAAGAGGTTTTAAAGGTTCTCCCTTGTTTGTTGAAATCATAAACGATATTTCGTCTTTCCCGTGCTCTGTTAATCCCTCAAGTTTGATAAAATTTATTTTAAAGGTAATGTTATTCATTTTCAGGTCATTTAAGTGGAGCGCAACTTCTTTTTCAAATTGCACCTTTGCTTTCCGCCTCTCCTGCGACAATTTGTCCGCTTGTTTTTCAAGAGTTTCTTTTAATTTTTTTTCGGTATTTTTCAGCTCCTCAATATCAAAAGAGAAGTTTTCAAAATTATTCAATTTTTCTTCTATTTCATCTCTGTATTTCAAAATTTCTTCAACAGAGCTTTTGTTTAACCTTTTCTTTAAAGTTTTTATCCGATTAAGCCTTTCGTAAAGCAATGTTATGTTGCCGTGTTCTTCTGTTATTCCTGAAATTTCTCTTAATGCAGATTTGCCGACTTCATCTATATTGATTTCAATTTCATTTACAACAGATAAAATTTCATTAAGTTCAGGTTTGAATTCTGCAATTTCACCGAGTTTTTCTTTTATTAAATTGATTCTTTTTGCTATGGAATTCTCCCCTCCGGAAATTTCATAATAGCAAAAATTTATATTTTCTTTTATTTTTTCAATGTTTTCCGCATATTCTATCTCTTTTGCAAGAATGCTTTCTTCATCGGGATTTTCAAGTTGCAGGTTGTTTATTAGTTCCAAATGATACTCGTAAATATTTTTTAGGTCGTTTATCTTTGTTTTTTCATTTTCCATTGAATTGATTCGGGCTTTTACAGAAACGTATTTTTTGAACGTGTCCGAATATTCTTTTGTAAGGTATGTAAGAGAACCGAAAGAATCAAGGAGTTCAAGCTGTAACTTATTGTTAAAAAGCATTTGATTTTCGTTTTGAGCCGAAAATTCAATATATCTGCTTAATATATCGGTTAATTTGCTTTGAGATGAAAAATTCCCGTCAATATAAGCCTTGGTTCTTCCGGAGAGAAAGAATTCTTTTCTAACAACAATCTCTTCATTGTCAATGTTAAAAACAGCTTCTACAGTGCAAAAATTTTCACCGTGTCTTATAAATTCCGAAGGTGTGGATTTTTTGGCAAGTAAAAGCAATATCCCTTTTAGAAAAATTGTTTTGCCTGAGCCTGTTTCACCTGTGATAACATTGAACCCTGATTCGAAATCAATTTCCAATTCATCTATAATTGCAAGATTTTTAATTTTTAAAGAGTTTAACATTTTTTAAAAAATTCCCCATTTCAGCTTGTTTCTTAGCACTTCAAAGTAGTCTTTTTTGGGAGATTTCACAATAAAAGTTTTTTGATTTGATTTTTCTATGATAATGGTATCCCTGTTTTTCAAAGGAAAGCCTATCTGTCCGTCAAGTGTAATAATAACATCACTGTCATACGAGTTTACTTCAACTTTTATGCTCACGTCTTCTGAAACAACAATGGGTCTGTGAGTAAGAGTGTGAGGGCAAATAGGAGTAATGATAAAAGAATTTATGTTAGGATAAAGTATTGGACCGCCTGCTGATAAAGAGTAAGCTGTGGAGCCTGTGGGAGTAGCTACTATCAAACCGTCGGCTTTGTAAGTTGTAAGATATTTTCCGTTTATAAAAGTTTTCAGGTTAATCATTCTTGCAAGTGCGCCTTTGTTTATAACAACGTCGTTAAGAACCGTATATTCGTTTTGTTTTTTGTTATCCCTGATTAATGAAGCTGTTAACATTATTCTTTCGTCAAGAATATAGTTCCCGTTGAAAATATCAGTTAATGCGTTAAACGTTTCTTCAAGAGTTATTTCCGTTAGAAAACCGAGACTGCCGAGATTAATGCCGATTAGAGGAGTGCCGAATGTTCTTATTAATCTTGCTATGGAGAGGAATGTGCCGTCTCCACCGAGAACAATTGCAATGTCGCATTTGGATGCTATTTCCTGTCTTGTAAAAGGGGAGATATTCAGTGAATTTGCAATTGTTTCTTCAACATATATCTCTTTGCCGTTTTCAAGCAGCCATTTTGAAAGTTTAATGCCTACATTTATCGCAGTATCATGCTCTTTTTTTAAAAAAACACCTATTTTTTCAAAAATTTTTTTCATCTGTTTTACCTTTTAAAGAATTTTGAAATCCTTCGGTTATTTCTACCTCCACAAAATTACCTATAAGCTTTCTGTCACCTTTAAAATTTACCACTCTGTTATCTTCTGTTCTTCCTGTAAGCTCTCCAGTCCTCTTTTTGCTTTGTCCTTCCACAAGAATCTTAAAGATTTTTCCAACAGAATCAACGTTATGTTTTAATGTAATTTCTTTTTGAAGTTTTTGTAAAACAGCAAGCCTGTTTTTTTTCTCCTCAACTGGGACATTGTCAATGTTGTAATATTTTGTAAAAGGTCTCGGAGAATAAACAAATGAAAAAGACGAAAGATATTTAACTTGTTTTAACATGTTTAATGTTTCTTCAAAATCTTTCCTGCTTTCGTGAGGAAACCCTACAATGATATCAGTTGTCAGTTTTATGTGAGGTATGTTTTCTTTTAACATTTCAACTTTTTCCAAATATTCTTCTTTTGTGTATTTTCTGTACATTAATTTTAAAATTTTATTTGAGCCTGATTGTAACGGCAAATGTAACTGCTTACAAATTTTTTCACTGCTTTTCATTGCATCTACAATGTCTTTGTTAAAATCCTTAGGGTGTGAGGTTGTAAATCTTATTCTCTCTATGCCTGATATTTCAGTTATTTTTAAGAGTAATTCGGGAAAAGTTATTTTATCTCCGTAAGAATTTACGTTTTGTCCGAGAAGTGTTATTTCTTTAACTCCCAGTGAAGCAAGATAACATATTTCATCAATGATTTCTTGAAAAGGTCTGCTGTATTCTCTGCCTCTTACAAAAGGAACTATACAGTAAGAGCAGAAGTTGTTGCATCCTTGCATTATTGAAACAAACGCTTTTATTTCGGCAGTGTCGCAAGGTTTTGTAAAAATTGAAAGAGAAGGAATTGAATTGTAAAAGTTTGTTTCTGAAATGTGACGTTTATTTTTTAAAATTTTTTTTATAATTTCCGGAATTTTATGAATATTATGAGTGCCTGCAACAAAATCCACGTATTCTGCTCTTTCCATTATTTTTCTACCATATTCCTGTGCAACACAGCCTATTATGCCTATTATCGTATTTTTCTTTTTTTTGAATTTTAGAAGTCTTCCTGCTTCGCTGAATACTTTTTTTTCAGGTTTTTCCCTTACACTGCAAGTATTTATTATAATAAGGTCAGCTTTGTCCGGTGCATCAACTGATATTAACCCCAACTTGTTTTCAAGAAGAGTTGCAAGTTGCAGCGAATCGTTTTCATTCATTTGACAACCGAAAGTTTTTATGTGAAATGTTTTTAATTTCATAAAGTTTTCCGAAAATAATATAAGAAACTAAAAAATAAAAGAAAAATCTTTAAATTTTTTGTGCATTTTTTCTTTTAAATAAGATTCTATTGTTTTGCAATCTTCAAATTTCATAATATCGTCAAGAATAGCTTTGGACTCGAAAAGGGTAAGATTGCAAATAATTTCTTTTATAAAAGGTATTGCAACAGGATTCATACTTAGTGCATCTATCCCCATTGCAACCAAGATAGGCGTATAAAGAACCTCACCAGCCATTTCTCCGCACAAATTTACCGTGATGCCGTTGTCTTTAGCGGATTTAACCGTTGTAGCTATTAATCTTAGCACTGCGGGATGAGCAGGTTCATAAAGATACGTTACATCCTGATTAAGTCTGTCTATTGCAAGTGTGTATTGTATGAGATCATTTGTGCCTATACTTAAAAAATCCACTTTTTGCGCAAATATATCCGACAGTATTGCTGCCGAAGGTATTTCAATCATTATGCCGAGAGGAGTTTTTGAGTTAATATTTAACTCTTTTTCACATTCGTCTATTATTTTTTTGGTTTCGTTAATCTCTTTTATTCCGGAGACCATTGGAATAAGTATTTTTATATTGTTAAACTCTTTACTTGCTCTTATGATACCTTTTAACTGAGTTTTAAATATTTCTTTTTCTCTGAAACAAAATCTAATTGCCCTGAGTCCCATTGCAGGGTTAAGCTGCTCGTCTCTATGGTAATTTTCAAGGAATTTATCTCCGCCTATGTCAAGGGTTCTTATTACAATAGGTTTGGGATGCAATCTTTCCGCAATTGACTTGTAAACCTGATAATGCTCTTCTTCTGTTGGCAATGAATCTTTGGAGAGGTAGAGATACTCTGTTCTGAACAATCCTACACCTTCACCGCCGTGCTCAAATACCGAGTCTATTTCCTGAGGCATTTCAATGTTGCCGTAAATTTCAATCCTTTTTCCGTCTCTGGTTACAGCGTGTCTTTCTTTTTTTGTATTAACTTATCTATAAATCTCAAATAGCTGAGTTTTTGCTCTTTATATTTGTTAATTAATTCTTCTTCGGGGTTCACGTAAATTGTTCCGGTAAATCCGTCGAGAATAATATCGTCACCACCGTTAATTATGTCGGTGATATTTTTTAATCCTACAACAGCGGGAATCTCTTGGGAACGAGCTATAATTGCAGTATGGGAAGTTTTACTGCCGACTTCAGTGATAAATCCTTTTATTTTGGTGAAATTCATCTGAATTGTTTCAGCAGGTGAAAAATCGTGACCTATTAAAATAACAGGCTTTTTTATTTCTTCGAAATTGCTGAATTTCTTTCCCATTAAACAATTCATAACTTTACTGAAAATCTGTTTAACGTCATTTTTCCGTTCAGCTATGTATTGGTCGTCCATTTCGTCGAATTTTTTGAAAATCTTATCAAGAACAATGTTAAGAGCCCATTCGCTGTTAATCTTTTTATCTTTTATTATTTCAACTGTTTCTTTGGAGACGTGCGAATCGTTGAGGAGAAGGAGCTGCATGTCGAGAAGAAGAATTTCTTCCCTATAGTTCTCTGTATTCACTCTGTTTTTCAAGTCAGTTATATTTTCTATTATTTCATTTAAACATCTGTAAAATTTTTCAACTTCAAAAGCTACATCTTCGTAGTTTATTTTTTTTTGAGGAATCTTCAGCTTCTCTCTGTTAACAAGAAAAGCTTTACCTATGGTAATCCCAGGTGATGCGGGAATTCCTTGCAATTCGTATGACCTGTTATTCATTCTGGTCTTCTCCGAAATTGTTCTTTATTAGATTTCCCAATGCTTCCATTGCTTCTTTCTCATCATCACCGTCAATAATAAGGGAAATTTGTGTTCCTTTTGAAGCTGCAAGCATTAGGACTCCCATTATACTTTTGCCGCAAACAACAAGATTGTCTTTTTTTACTTTAATATCGCTTTTGAATTTTGACGATAATTTGACAAACTGAACCGCCGCTCTTGCATGAAAGCCGAGTTTGTTAGTAATTTCAAATACCTCTTCCAGCATTATATTTCACCTCTTAACAAATTAGTAGCTATGCAGATGTTCCTTTTTCCATAGTCTGCTATAAATTTGGGAAGCTCTGAAATAGAATAATCATCTTTGATAAATTGAAGTTTCAACAGCATTGGCAGGTTGATTCCTGTAATAACTTCTATTTCGTTTTCTTTTAAAAATGTGAGAGCAAGATTTGAAGGTGTACCTCCGAACATATCAGTTAAAATCAATACCCCTTTTCCCTTGCCAAGTTTTTTAATCTTTTTTTCTATAACATTTTTGACTTTTTCAATGTTATCTTCAGGAAAAACATTTACAAAATCAATATTTTCAATGTTTGAATGCGTCATGTCTTTCAAAATGTTATAAAATGTTTCAGGCAGATTTCTGTGGCCTATTAATAAAATTCCCGGCATGTTCTCTCCTTGTTCAGTTCTTTTAAATATCTCTGTGCCTTACAATACAATTGTAATCTTTGTCCAGCATTTCGGTTATTTTATTTGCAACAACAACTGACCTGTGCTTTCCTCCTGTGCATCCAATACCTATCACTGAAAAGCTTTTTCCTTCTTTATGAAATTCAGGGAGCAAAAAAATAAGAAATTTATATAAATACTCTAAAAATAGTGTTGTTTTTTTATCTGACAATACGTAATTTATAATATCAGAGTCGTTTCCTGTTTTATCTTTTAATTCGGATATAAAATAAGGATTTTTTAAAAATCTTACGTCAAAGACTAAATCAGCTTCTGACAGGATGCCGTTTTTAAATCCGAAAGAAACTATATTTACTTTGAAAATATCCGGATTTTCAAAACTTAGATTGTTGTAAACGAATTTTTTTAACCTGTGAACATTGAAGAATGACGTATCTATGAAAATATCTGCATTATCCTTTATAAATGAGAGCTTTTTCCTTTCAATTTTCAAGCCTTCTCTGAAATCTTCTGTTTTTAAGGGATGCAACCTCCTTGTTTCTTTGAATCTTTTTATAATCTCCTCGTCATTTGCATCGAGATATATAATTTTAATATCCATGTTTTTTCTGTTTTTAAGAAATTCCGAATAGATTTCCGGAAATTTGTCGAGAAAAAAGGTTTCTCTTATATCTACGCCTACTGCAACATTTTTGTTTGATTTTGAATAGGTTTCAAAAATTCCGAAAAATTGAGGCAGTAATATTGTAGGT
>CAZLFW010000246.1:0-8229 GCA_964559045.1 uncultured bacterium | reverse complement strand
TATCAAAAAAAACAATATGCAATTTTCAAGCCAAAAAGCAAATTTTTTCAAGATTCAATAATTTTAATATAATTCATATTTTGTTAAATATCAAGTTTTAAAAATTTTGCATATTTTATGTATTGCAAATTTTTTAAGAATGAAGTATTACAAACATTGTTTTAAACTGCTTGTGCAAAAACATTATTTAAAAGGAGGAGAAAATGAGAAAAAAGTTATTTTTGTTATGTTTCACCGTTTTTATCGGAATTTTCTTAACAGGTTCAAGTTTATTTGCAGGTAAAAAACCTGTTAAGCTCGGTTTTGTTTACATCCTTTCCGGTCCTTTTGCAACTTACGGTCAATTTGCGAAAAAAGGCGCTCTCATGGCTATTGACGAAATCAATAAATCAGGAGGTATACTGGGACATAAAGTGGAAGGTTATTTTGAAGATTCCACTGCAAAACCCGCTGTTGCTTTAAGGGGCATCAGAAAACTTGTTCTTCAGAAAAAAGTAAACGGCTTAATAGGTCTTGACTCAAGCGGTGTTGCAAAATCCGTTGTAGCCACCATTGAGCAGTTGAAAACTCCTCTTATTATCACTCATGCTGCAACTCCCGATGTAACAGGCAAGCAATGCAACAAATACACTTTCAGAATTTCGGTTAACTTGGCTCAAAACGTCAAAGCTGGAGCAATGCTTGCCGCACAAATGAATGCGAAAAAATGGACTACAATAGGTCCGGCTTATGCTTTCGGTTTTCAATCGTGGGAATATTTTCAAAAATATCTTAAAGAGCTGAAACCTGACGCAGAATTTTTTCCAAAGGACAAAGTAGCGTTTCCTCCTTTTAAAACAACTGATTTTAGCCCTTATATCACCAAAGTTATGAAGTCCAATCCCGACGGTGTGCTTGTTTCACTATGGGGTGGAAATCTTGTAAACTTTATAAGACAAGCCAAAGATATGGGATTTTTCAACGGCAAATTTAAAGTTCTCATTACATTGGGCGCAGCCGTTGAAGTTTTGTCCGCTCTTGGCGACAAAATGCCTGAAGGATTATGGGTAGGCACAAGATACTGGTTTTTGGCAAACAAGTCAAAAAGTAAACAACACATTTGTTAAAAATTATTACAAACGTTACGGCAATTATCCGTCATACAATGCCCACGGAGCTTACAGTGCGGTTTATGCTTACAAAAAAGCCGCTGAGAAAGCAGGCTCTTTGGATAAAGACAAAATCGTAAAAGCACTTGAAGGTTTGTCAATGGAAATTCCTGTTGGCAAAATTCATTTCAGAGCTGAAGACCATCAGGCTGTTACGGTTGCCACTTGGGGTAAAACAAAGTTAAGCTCGAAATACCCTTTTGCCATACTTGACCCCATTAAAATATTTCCCGGAGAAAAAGTTACCAGACCTGTTAATTTAACAGGCTGCAATTTAAAATAAAGGCATTAAATTGGAAACATTTTTTTTCAATACTTTAAACGGTCTTAGCTGGGGAATGCTTTTGTTTTTAATCTCAGCAGGATTGTCCACTGTTTTCGGAGTCATGGGCGTTCTTAATTTTGCCCATGGCTCGTTTTACATGCTCGGAGCATATTTCTGCATGGAAATAATGCACATAGTTCCGAATTTTTGGTTGGGACTTATCATTGCTCCTTTATTTGTTGCTCTGCTCGGGGCTGTTATTGAAAAAACGTTGCTCAATAAAATTTATGACAGAGACGTTACATTTCAGTTACTTCTCACTTTTGCGATTTTGCTTATACTTGACGATGCAGTGAGATTGATTTGGGGAGCAGGATACCACATTGTAGATCCACCAGAAATTCTATCAGGGGTTTTTCCCGTTTTTTCCCATACATATCCTATTTACAGAATATTTCTCATTTTAATGGGACCAATTTTGGGAATACTGCTTTGGGGATTTTTCCATTTTACAAAATTCGGCAAAATCATCAGAGCTGCTGCCATGGACAGAGAAATGGCAGAAGGTGTGGGGATAAACGTTCCCGCCATATTTACATCTGTATTTGCAATAGGCTGCTGGCTTGCAGGTATAGGCGGCGCATTATCGGCACCGTTTCAAAGCATAGCGCCTTCCATGGGAGAGAGAATTATAATAGAAAGTTTTATAGTGGTGGTTGTGGGTGGTTTGGGAAGTTTCCCAGGCGCATTTGCAGGAGCTCTTCTGCTCGGATTGTTAGAAGCCTTCGGAACCGCTTTTGTCGGCGAAATACAGATGGCTTTGCCTTATATGCTCCTTGCCGCAATACTACTTTTTAAACCAACGGGACTTTTCGGGAAAATTACAAAATGAAAAAAATAATACTTTTATTAATATTCGTCTTTTTATTATGTTTTCCTGTTATATTTCCGGATTACTGGATTCTTATTTTAAGCGAAATTTTAATTATGGGATTTTTTGCAATTAGTTTTAACCTTCTCCTCGGTTATTCCGGGCTTCTTTCTTTCGGACATGCTGGATTTTTCGGGATAGGAGCCTATACAGCGGCTTTGCTGCTTCAGCATAATGTTAACTCCGTTTCTCTGCTTCTTGTTGCGGGATTCTTTATTGCAGGCGCTGTTTCTCTGGTAATAGGATTTTTGTCAGTAAAACATGATGAGATATACTTTGCAATGATAACACTTGCTTTCGGCATGATGCTTTTTACAATTGCACATAACTGGACATCTCTTACAGGAGGAAGCGACGGATTACCTTTAATGTCAATGCCTGTGATAAAACTGTTCGGAAAAGAATTTTCCCTTTTTAATCCCACTGTTATGTATTATCTCGTTTTCAGTGTTGCATCTTTTTCCGTTTACATTCTATGGAGACTGGTTAATTCTCACTACGGGCTTATACTAACTGCAATGAGAGAAAACAAAAACAGGCTCAATTTTTCCGGTGCAAACATCAATCGAATAAGATTGTTTGCTTTTGTTGTCTCATCTTCTTTTTCAGGTGTTGCAGGAGTTTTATTTTGCCTTTTCGGCAGCATGGCAACTCCTGAATCTTTGCATTGGAGTTTTTCCGCAAAACCGGTTATTATGACTATTCTCGGCGGCTCAGGTGTTTTCTTCGGCCCAATGTTTGGTGCTGCGGTTTTTTATATGCTGGAACAGATTATAAGACAGTTCACAGACAACTGGATGATATTTCTCGGCTGTGTTCTGATTCCCATAGTTCTGTTTTTTCATAAAGGCATACTTGGCTCCATAACCGATTACTTTGAAAAAAAGAGGAAGTAAAATCAGTATGACAATATTAAAAACAGAAAACCTCGGTCATAGTTTCGGCAAGTTTCAAGTGTTGAAAGATATATCGCTTGAAATCGAAGAAGGAGGGATTACCGCTTTAATAGGTCCAAACGGAGCGGGGAAAACCACTTTTTATAATGTAATTTCAGGCAAGTATACACCTTCGAAAGGCAAAGTTTTTTTTAGAAACAGAGACATTACAACTCTCTCAATTGATAAAATAGTAAATCTCGGACTTGTGCGTTCTTTTCAGATTACAAATATATTTCCCGAGTTAACGGTTCTCGAAAATATTCTGATACCTCTGATTTTACATAATAAAAAAACTTTTTCAATTTTCAAAACCTTAAAAAAGGACAAAGACCTTTATGAGCAGGCTTTTAACATAATTGATAAAATAGGATTAAAGCATGTTGCTGAAAAAAAGACAACGGAGCTTTCATACGGAGACAAAAGATTAATTGAAATAGGCATTGTTTTGTCAAGAGAGCCCAAAATGATTCTTCTCGACGAGCCCACAGCAGGGATGAATCCTGAAGAAACAGACAAAATGATTTTAATGATTAAATCTCTTGCTGAAAGGTTCAATACAACTTTTTTCATTACAGAGCACGATATGAAAGTGGTTTTTTCGGTTGCCACATACATTTACGTGCTTCATCAAGGAAAATTGCTTGCACAAGGCACTCCGGAACAGATAAAAACAAACAATGAAGTAAAAGAGGCGTATCTCGGAGGAAGCATTGATTCTTAAAATAGAAGACATTCATGTATACATAAAAGAAAGCTATATTCTTCAAGGAGTGAGTCTCCATGTTGAAAAAGAGGAGATAGTATGCCTTCTCGGAAGAAACGGTGCAGGCAAAACAACTACAATGAAAAGCATACTCGGATATTTCACGCCTAAAAACGGGGAAATAACTTTCAAAAATCAAGATATAACAAAAGAGCCTGTTCATAAAACAGTAAAAAAAGGAATAGGGTTTGTCCCTGAAGACAGACGCATTTTCACTGAATTAACAGTTGAAGAAAATCTCGAAGTTGCATTTAATGAAAAAAGCGATAATTCTTGGACAATTGAAAGAATTTTCGAGGAAATTCCTCTTTTAAAAAATTTTCGAAAAAGAAAAGGAGGAGAACTTAGCGGAGGTGAGCAGCAAATAGTTGCAATAGCAAGGGCTCTTGCAACCAATCCGTCTCTTTTGCTTCTTGATGAGCCTTGTGAAGGACTTGCCCCTGTTATAGTTGAACAGCTTGCGGAAATAATCGTAAACCTTAAAAACGATATGCCTATACTTCTGTCTGAGCAAAACGCTTTTTTCGCCATGAATGTTGCCGACAGAGGTTATATTATAGATAAAGGGAAAATCAAATATCAAGGACGAATTTCAGAATTAAAGGATAACAGAGAAATTCAGCAGAGGTATCTTGCCGTATAGACATAATTTTCAAATTATTATAATTTTATGCTTAATTGCATATTTTACCAATCCCGATACATTGTGCACATTTAACTTTTTCATAATATTTTTCCTGTGAGTGTCAACGGTTCCGCTGCTAATAAATAATTTTTCCGCAATTTGCGAGTTAGTGTAACCTTCCGCAATCATTTGCAATATCTGCACCTCTCTTTCCGTTAGCAAATCATCGTATTTTAACAAGGCACGGGAATCATTTTCAGAAGTTTTATGGGATATAAAAGACTCTATTACGGGAGACACACATCTGCCTCCTTTTGCCACTTTTTTAATGGCTTCTATTAAAAGATTAAAGCTGTCTTCTTTTAAAATGTATCCTTTGGCTCCGTTTTTCATTGCATTTACGGCAAAATATGCATCTGAATGCATGGACAGGATTAAGACTTCGGTTCTATAAAGAGTTTTCTTAATTTTTTTGGTTAGTTCCATTCCGTTGATTCCTGGAATTGAAATATCAACAACAGCCACATCAGGTTTGAGCTCAAGCATTTTGTCAAAAGCAGAAATTCCGTCTTCCGCTTCTCCTATAACTTTAAGCCCCGATTCTTTGTCAATGAGATTTTTCAAACCTTCTTTAAACATTTTATGGTCATCCACCAAAAAAACTTCTATCATACCGCACTCATCTCCAAAATAACTCTTGTGCCTTTATTTATCTCCGATTCAATAAAAAGCTTTCCGTTAAAATGCTCAACCCATTTTTTTATTGTAAACAAACCTATGCTGTCTGTTATGTTCTCCGTTGAAAGAATTTTATCTGTTTCAAATCCCACTCCGTCATCGTCAACTATTAGTTTTATCTTGTTTTCAATGAAAAGAAGGGAAATAACCACCTCTTCTGCATGAGCATGTTTAAAGATATTGTTAAGCAATTCTTTGGTTATTCTGAAAAAATAAAATTTTTGAGACTGATTAAGGGGAATTTTCTCCTCCTGCAAATTCGAGTAAAAAGTTGTGCTAATCCCTGTTTTATCCTGAAAATTATCCGCAAAACACTTAATGGCGGATATTAAACCGTGTTCATCAAGAATTACGGGACAAAGGTCGAATATTGTTCCCCTTATCTGCTTTAACATTTTTTCCGTGGTTGAAACTATCTGATTAAGCTGCTCGTTTTGAAAGGTTTCATTAAGTCCTTGCGCTTTTAAATGCAAAAAGGCAATATCTTGTGCCAATTGCTCATGAATTAACTGCCCTATTTTTCTTCTCTCAGATTCTTCCGCAAGAATTATTTTCTCTTCCATAAGCCTTTTAGCTTTTATCCGCTCTTCATGACGTTTCTTTAATTCGGTTACATCTCTGATTATTCCTTGAACAAGCTCTTTTTCGGTGATTTTAGCTTTTAAGGAACAATATACTTTTTTCCCGGAACTTGTATTAATAATAATTTCTTTATCTTCAACCTCACCGTTCTTTTTCAACTCTTCGGTAAAATCTTCGGTATAGTGAAACAAATTAAAGGGAACACCCTCTTTTTCAAATTCAAACAATTTATATCCCGCTGAATTAAGCTCCATTACTTCTCCCTTTATATCCATAAGAAAGACAGTATCCTGAGAGTTCTCGAAAAGATTTCTGTATTTTTCATTGGACTCTTTCAACTGAACAAAAGTCATTTCCAGTTTATTTGCCATATTATTAAAATTCTCGGCAAGAACACCTAATTCATCATTACTTTTAAAATCAACTCTTGCCGAAAAATCACCTTGCTCTATTTTTTTTGTTGTGCCAACCAATGAAAGAACAGGCTTTGAAATGGTATATGCAATAAAAGAAGCAAGCAGCAAACACACAATCAGAATTAAAAAAATAAAAACAACAAAAGATTTAACATATTTGTTAAATCCAACAAGCAAATCCGGGTCGCTAATAGAATACAAAACAGTAAAATATGGAGAATTCCTTTGCTCAACAGGCTTAAATTTTTTCAATGCAATAATTGAAAAATTTTTTAACCCCTGCTCAAGATAAACAACCTTTTCACTGTTTTCACGCAATATCTTTTTCAAAACAGGCATACATTTGAAAATATTATCTTTATTGCCCAGCATAAAACAGAATCTTTTTCTCTTTTCAGGATGATAAAGAAAGTTTCCAAGCTCGTCAACAAGGATAAACTCTCCTAATTTTTTATTTTCTCTGTTTTCAAACAGGTTAAGTATAATTTGCCCGTTAAGATTAAGAATAAGAAAAAAGAAACTGTTCCCGTTCTTATCATATACGGGAATTCCTATTCGAATAACAGGTTTATACGGAAATTCTATTTTATGATGCTCTATATTCAAATCAAAAGGAGAAATATATACTTCTCCTTTTTTCAATTTCAACATTTGCTGAAAATAGTAACGCTGATATTTAACTTGCAACTGTTTATCAGGAACAATAACAGGTTTTTTGCTGTAATTTACCCTTACTATCTCTTCTCCCAAAGAGTTTAGCAATCTTAACTGATAATAAATTTTATGATTAAGTGCAAAGCTGTAAAAAACTTGCTGAATACTTTTTTTGTTACGAAAATCTCCATTTTCCACAAATTTTTGAAGTTCGGGAAGTTCCCTTAAAATCATAAGGTCAGACAATGCAAGTTTAAAAATATCTTTTATTTCCGTTGCAAGGTAGGACACCTCATTGGAAGCAATCACCTTTGCTCTTTCAATTACAAATTTTTTCTGCACATATCTGCTGAAATAAGCGGTTAAAACAACCGATATGACAACAACCACACCAAAAGTAATCAGAAGTTTGCTCCTGATATTGAGACTCAAATTATCCCCTTATTTTAAAGTTTATAATTCTGTTTGTCTATGTTGCGGATTTAAAAAGCTCCATTAATTTTTTTTGCATTTTTTGTGCAACTTCTGTTCTGTTATAATCTTCCGTTAGACACTTTTTTAGCAACCTTCCAGTTTTTACCGCATATTCCAAAACTTCTCGCTGTTTTGAAATATCTGGAATTATCTCATCTGTAATTTTAACCCCTTCACCGTGTAAAAAATACGGAATACCCACCTTGCATGTTTCTCCGTAACCGCAGGAATAACAGGCTGCCGCTCCAATTGCTTCCACCCTATCCACCGGCTCTATAAAGTTATAGATAAAGAATTTTTCTATATCTTTTGTTACCGGGGCTGAATCGGTTCCTCCCACTCCAACGGCTATTCCCAGTTTTCCCAGTAAATAATCACCTTTAAATTGCTACTTAAAAGACCAACTTATTTTAAGCAAACTCAAATAAGTATAAAAAGAAATGCTTTTATTCAGCTAAATAATATCGCTTTTTTTCAAAACAGAATAAAATTTGTAGCCCGCCTGCTCAATATTTTCTCTGCCTCCTTCTTCCCCGTCAACCAAAACAACAACAGCGCCTATTTTGTAACCTTCATCTTCGACTATTTTTACCGCTTTCATTATTGAGCCGCCTGTGGTAATAACATCCCCAACTATTGCAACGACGCTGTTTTTAGCAATGTTTTTATTCCCTTCTATCCAAAGCTTTTTACCG
>CAZLFW010000245.1:0-22185 GCA_964559045.1 uncultured bacterium | reverse complement strand
TGACGGAAGCAAAACCGTTTACAGTTTGCTTTATGAATTTTTTGAAATTCCATATTAAAGTTTACGGAGACAGAAATGAAAAAAATAATTATTCAAACTCTATTAACAATTTTTTTAATTTTAAATGGAAATGTATATGCTGAAAGCTCTGATGAAGAATATTTGCAAAAACTTGTCAGTAACGGATATGTGGATTTTGCAATAGATTATGCGAAAAAATTCAAAGACAAAAAGAATATTAAAATATTTCTTTACCAGACATTAATAGACAAAGAAAGGTTTAAAGAACTTCTTTCTTTGAAACAAGATTCCACAAAAACCGAAGACCTAAAATACAGATGTATGGCATATATGTTTTTAAACGATTTTGTAAATGCGGATAGCCTGCTTGAAAAAATAAAAACCATGGATAGCTCTCTTTACAGTCAGCTCTACACACTTGAAAGAGGGTTAATTTTTTATGAAAAATACGATTTTAAAAAAGCTCTGCAATTTCTCTCCGCAATAAAAACAAAACCTGTTCCCTTAAAAAAAATATTAGCCAGAATTTATATTTTGACAAATCAGGTTGAAAAAGCCAGAAAATATTCAACGGGAGATACGTTTATCAATGCGCAAATAGAATACAAATCAGGAAATTGCCAGAAAGCTCTTAGCATGATTATAGGAAACAATTCCGAACAGGCAGAAATACTCCGTTATAACTGTCTTATAAAATTGGGAAAATATAAAGAAGCGGAAAAAGCCCTTAACAATCTCAAATCGTATGAACAGAATAATTTCATAGAAAATATTCAAACGCTCATTGATTATAGAAAATATGACGAAGCAAAATCAGCACTTTTTAATTACAAAGATTGTTATGTTAAATTCTTTTACATTGGGAAAATATTATGTTTGGAAAAAAATTATGCAGATGCTGCCGAATACTTTATCAAAGCGTTAACCTTTGACAAGAACAGTGAGCTACTCTACAATTTGGCATCAGCTTATAAAAAGGCAGGCTCGTATTACAATGCCTCAAAATATTACAATGAAATAATAAACAGAGCGGACAGTGCAAATATTTATTCTGAATCACTCTTTAACCTTGCATTTTGCAATTACAAAGCAGGCAATTTCAAAGATGCGGAAAAATATTTTAAGAAATATTTAAACAATGAAGAGAACAATATGAAACATTTAACCGATTGTATGTTCATGCTTTCGGAATCTTTGGAAAAACAAGGTAAAACATTGGATGCAATAAAATTTTACAATAAATACAGAGAAATACTAACAGATAAAAACAAAATCAGAGAAATTGATTTGAAAATGGCTGACTTATGGGAAATGCTCGGCAATTACCAGTTTGAAGCGGAAATATTAAAAAAATATTATCCGATAAAAGAGAAAAGAAACCTTTTTATACTGAAAAAACTTGGAAACATTTATCAAAAAACGGGGCATTTTAAAGAGAGCAATATATTTTACAAAGAATACATGGATAAAACCGATAAAAATTTTTCTGAAATATATATTAAAATAGGGATGAACTACCTCTATATGAACAAATTGGATTTGGCAAGAAAAAATTTTTTAACTGTAATAGAAGAAGGTAAAAATACCAATTATAGGGAGGAAGCTCTTTTCTGGACAGGAAAAATATATCTGAATTTGAAAAATTACAGACTCGCTGCGCTTTATTTCAAAAGGCTTTATAACAGCGATAAATTTTCTCCACTATCTCGCAAGGCGCTAAAATATATATGTTTAACCGCTTATTTAACAGGTGACGGAGATACATTGAAATTTTATCTGAAAAAGATAAAATCACCTTTTGAGTTTGCAAAACAGTTTAAAATATCAATAGAAAAACTTTGTAAAATCACAGATTGCTCCGAAGAGCTCACAATCAAGCACGATTTTGAAAAAAAATACGCTTACTTTCAGGAACTCTATACCCTTCTCGAAAAAAAAGATAAAGACAAATTAAGAAAAATGCTTAATTCTAACAGATTTCACGGCACAGACAAAATAGTTTACTATTACATTGGAAAAATATTTTACTCCAAAGACCTTGAAAACGAAGCAATACTCGCATTCAATAAGTTTCTCAACAGCAACTATAACCCTGTATTCAAATATGAATATAGAGAAGCGTTTTCAATTGTTGCAAAATATTACTTTACAAAAAACGATTATGCCAAAATAGTTGCTTTTTCTCCTGTTTATTCAAAGATTAATTTGGAAAAAAATCTCTTATTTATCATAGGTTATGTTGAGCATAAATTCAACTTGTCTATTCAAAGCAAGCATCACCTCACTGAATTCGTTAAACAGAGCAGCAACGGTAAAAAAATATTCAAAGCATCGTTATATCTTGATAAAATGGGTTTTTTGGATGCAGCGAAAACAGGCTATTTAAAAGCGGAAAAATTACTAAAAGATAAAAATATAAAAATGGAGCTATACTATTGGCTTGGAAAAATTTATTGCAAAAAAGGAAATATCGAAAAAGGTCTCAATTGTTTTTTGAAAATAAAACTTATGTTTCCGTTTGATATTAAGTGGACACCTACCGCAGCTTTTGAAATTGCAAAAATATTCGAACAAACGGGAAAATATAAAAAAGCTTTAAGGGAATACAATTATATTTACAAAAAGCTAAAAGGGAATGATCCGAGAAAAGTATTCGTAAAAAATAATATTGAAAATATCAGAAACAAATTACAGAAAAGCAAATGAAAAAATCATTGGAATAAAGTGTTGGAACTTTCCTGCTTTTTTTCATTGTTATTACTTTTAAGCTCAAACTCTTCCGAAAAATTTTCAACAAGAATCTCTCTTCTTAAAGATTTGTTGTAATGCCAGCCGTTATCACCGCTTTTAGCTTGGGGAAAAGTTTCCACTTTGGAATCTATATTATCGGCAAAATGCAGCAGAAAAGCTTCCAATGTCAAAGGCTGAACAGGAGAACCCCATTCAAGCTCACCGTGATGACTCAAAATAAGATGCTTTATTGCATATTCCAGTTTGGAAGGAAAATTTTTAATTGATGCGATTTTCCTGTCAATTATTACAATTCCAATTGAAATATGCCCCAAAAGCTTTCCTGAATAGGTTCTTTTGAATGTTTTATCATCATACTCTTCAACTTTGCCTATATCGTGCAAAATAGCACCTGCAATTAAAATATCGTAGTTTATTTCACTATACTTTGAAGAGAATAATTTGCAAAGATTTGCAACAGATACTGTATGCTCAAGCAAACCTCCCCTGTAAGCGTGATGTTTCTGGGATGCTGCTGGAGCAGCTTTGAACCTTTCAAGAAATTCTCTGTCTTTTATTAAAATCTTTTCAACAAGTTTGTGAAGATATTTATTGGAAATGCTGTTTTTAAGAGAAACCAGCTCCGAATAAAGACGCTTAATATCCTTTGACGTTGTAGGAATCAACTGCTGAAAAATATCGCTTTCTGTTTTTTTAACCTCTTTGATAATATCTATGTTTAACTGAAGCTTATCCTTGAATTTTTCAACTTTTCCAGAGACAAACACAGGCTCGCCTTCAGTTAAATTAGCATAGTCATTACTGCCGGTTTGCCACAGTTTACCCTCAATCTCTCCCGATTTGTCAGAAAGGAGGACAGAAAGGTAGTTATCATTGTTCTTGGTTTTCAAAATTTCTTTCTTTTTAAGCAGAAAAAGGTCGGAAACTTTTATATTGTTTTTAAAATCCTTGATTAATACTGTTTTCTTCAGTTAAAACACCTCCGCTGATAATAATTTTAAATGCAGTTTCCACAGGAATATTTAGTTTGATTATCTTATCTTCCGGGAGTAATAATAAAAAACCGGAAGTGGGATTAGGAGTGGTGGGCACAAAAAGAGAAACAGTTCTTGAGCTGCCAATTTTTCTGTGAATTTCACCACTTGTTAAATATCCAGTAACAAAGGCAATGGCATAAGAATCTTTTTTCGGGTATTCAATTAGCACCACTTCTTTAAAGCTCTTTGTATTATCGGAAAAAATCGTTTCAATTACCTGTTTGGTCCCTTTGTAAATGGGACCTATAAAAGGAATTTTTCTGAAAATTTTATTCTCAACGAATGATAACAGTTTTCTGCCTAAAATATTGGTAAACACAACACCTATTATAAAAATTAATATAAACGTTATAATTGCGCCGAGACCTGGGATTTTAAACGGAAGATACGTTTCAGGGTGATACTTGGTAGGAAGCAGCTCTATAATATTGTCCATCTTATTAATGAGAGCCACTAAGATGTAAAAAGAGATGTAACCGGGGATTACAACTATTAATCCCGCGAAAAAGTAATCTTTTAAAGACCTTCTTTTTTTCATAATTATTTCAGATTATATTTTTCCATATATTTTTTTGCATAATTTGCCTGATTGGTCTTGGGATAATCATTAATTACTTTTTCAAGAAAAATCTTTGCTCCTTCATTGTCGTTCAACTGATAAAAAGCCAATCCTTCCTTCAGAAGAGCAGAAGGGATTTTTTTGGATGAAGGAAACTTTGTAAGAATAATATCGTAATAATCTATTGCTTTAGGGTATTCTTTTCTTGCAAAATAAGTTTCTCCTATCCAAAAGTAGGCATTGGGAACAAGGCTGCTTTTGGGAAAATTGGAAATAAAATTGTTAAAACATTCCTCGCTCTTTTTAAAAAGACTCCTAATGTAAAATTTATAGCATATAATATAGCTTTCATCTTCTCTTGAGTTTCTTTTTACGCTTTTTTTCGGCTTTCGTTTAACAGGTTTGTATTTCTTCTTAGGCACGTATTTGACAAATTTCTCCTTTTTTGCTTCTTTGGATTTTGCAGGTGTATATCTTGTAACATTTTGGGGAGTATTTTTAAGAGAAGTTATTTCATGTTTAATCTGTTCAAGGTAATTAATGTTTCTCTGCTGTTTTTCTGACAGTTCTGCAAGCTGCTTTAAGATAACGTCTTTTTCTTTATTGGTTTTTGTAATCTCTTTCTTTTTTTCAAGCTGCTTAATTTGCTCTTGCATCTGTTTTATTTGATTTTCAAGGGTCATAATTTTAAGCTGATAATATTGGTCGCTTTTGGATGATTGGGTGTCAGTTGTGGTGCATCCTGAAATAAAAGCCAGCATGAATAAAGAAACGAGCAAAATTCTCATAATCAGCTTCCTCCGCAATTGAATTTGTTTAAAAATTGTTCGGTTTCATGTATGGAACTGTAAAGGGCAAAAATATTTACATTGAATATTTATTATTTTAATGTTATATTAGAAAAATATCAAGTTTTTTTTTAAACTATTTTTTCAAAAATCAAAATGTGCGTGACTATTATTTTAAAAAACTACCTTAAAAACATTCCTCTGATAATAGGCAACAACAGAGATGAGTTATCCTCAAGGAATTTTACCCCTCCTTGTGTAATCTCTGAATCGCCTTACATAGTTGGAGGCATTGACCTTTTAAAAGGTGGAACATGGTTGGGAATAAACGAAAAAAATATTGTTATCAACATCCTTAACAAATTTAAAAACAGCAGGAATTTTTTCGGCTCGGATAAATACAAGTCAAGAGGCATTCTTGTGTCCAACCTATTAAAACTTGATTCAATAGAAAAGGTGCTGCAATATATAGATAGCATTTCACTATACGAATATCTTCCTTTTTTTCTCATAGTCGCAGACAAAAAGAAGGTTTTCTTTGTGGAATACGACGAAGGTATAAATTGCAGGGAAATATTTGATTCCTTGTTCATTGTGGGGAATTTAAACCCTTTTGAAACAGAATGGGCAAAATATAAAACAGGATACTTGCACTTTGAGAATTTGAAAGATAAAGAAATAAACAAAGTATTAAACGAATTAAAATCTCTGCTGCGTATCCACAGAGGAGACAAAAACATTCCTTCGGAAGATTATGCTGTAAATCTCGGAGACTTTTGCACCACAAGCTCATCAATCCTAATATTAAACAGTAAAGGAAAGAAATATTATTTTGCAAATGGAAGCCCGTTAAACACCGATTACCAAGATTATACATATTTGCTTGAAAAAAATTCAAATAACAGTAAGGAGGAGAAAAATGTCTAAAAAACTCATTGTTTTATCCTTTTTTTTAATAATTTGCTCTTCGTGTGTGGTATCACAGGACGAGTTTAAAAAAACTCAAAACGATATATATTATTTGCAAATGTCAAACAACAGAATAAATCAGAGAATATCAAACCTTGAAAAAGAAGTTGCAACCATTAAAACCAAACTTGATAAAATGGACAAATCAAATACTTCTTTAAAAGCTACTCAAGCATTAAATTACAATGAGCTTTCCTCCGAGCTGAAATCTCTGAGAAATGAAATACAAGATTTTAAAAATTTTTCAAATAAAAGAGCTGCAACTTCAGGAGGTGAAACTTCAGAAGTTACCAAAGAAGCAATCAAAGATATTTATTCGAGATTAAACGATATAGAAAAAGAAGTATCCCTGTTGAAAACCAACGCATCTTCATCATCTATTTCAGGTAAAAGCAATTTTACGGTTAAAGACGATAAGTATTATTACAAAGAAGCTTACGGAATGTTTACAGCGGGAAAATATTCGGAAGCTGCAAAAAAATTCAAAGCGTTTCTTAACAATTTTAAAGATTCCAAATTAAGACCCAATGCTTATTACTGGCTCGGAGAATGTTACTTTAAAATGAGAATGTATGACAAGGCAATAATAAATTACGATGAAGTAATTGTAAAATACAAGAAAAATTCAAAAGTTCCCGCAGCGCTATTAAAAGAAGGTATTTCTTTCTTGAAAATAGGAGAAAAAGACGGGGCAAAACTTATTTTCAGAAAAATAATTCATGATTATCCGAAAACAAGACAGGCGAGATATGCCAGAGATTACTTGAAAAGGCTTAAATAAATAAAACGGAACACAACTTTGAAAAACCTTTTTAACCTTATTTTTATAAGCATAGGTATTTTATCCCTTTTTTTTAAAAACATTATCATTCTGTTTGCATTTTTTCTGTTGCTTTTTCTTTTCTGTCTCATTAACAAAAATATTTATGTTTTCTTAAAAAATATCGAAAAACTTTCTTCTTTTTGCATAGCTCTCTTTATTTCGTATATTGCTATAGCTGTAATAAAAAACAGTGAAAACATCTTTTTTATTTACTCAATGGATGCTGTTAATATTATTCTTAAAATAATGATTATACTTCTTATAAATTCCATTGCCAGAGACAATTTATACAACATTGAAATTTACAAGAATTTTAACATTTTAATTAATATTTTTTCTCTTTTGGAACAAGAACTGTTTTTAATCCTTGCCAAGTATCCTACAGGAAAGGAGAAAGTGAAAAACATAGACAAAATAATAACAGAATTTATTGTTTCCTCTTTAATGAAAAGTGTTTTATCTGCAAATAACAGAACATTTTATATTTGATTTTTCTTTTACTTAGAACTATGAACTTTGAACCTTGAAATTGTATTAGATATTATTTTTTCTAATTAATACTGCTGCAATGTGAAAAGAAACAAAAATACGAGGTTAATATGACAAATTCAAATGAAAACTTAACTGGTTTAATTTTGGAGAACTTTTTGCACGGAATAGTTTTTTTTGATGTTAATGGTAATGTAAAATATGTGAATAAACTGTTTGAAGAGCTAACACATATCCCCAAATCCGAGTTAACAGGTAAAAATTTAAATGACAATATTTTTAAATGTCTTGATGAAAACAAAGCTCCAATGTGCGGGAATTGTCCTTTTGAAAAGCCTATAGACAAAAGGCAAGTTAAAAAAGTTTCCTGTATGATTTCAAACAGATCAGGATATTTGGTGCCTGTGATTATCACCAATATACCTATTTATAACGGGAAAGAATATATGGGGCACATTTTTGATTTTGAAGATAACACATCTAAGTATTTAAATCTTAGAAAAATGAAAGAGCTTGAAGAACTTGCAATGCTGGACCCTCTTACCGGACTGCCCAACAGAAGATTTTTAAATGAAATGCTTGAAAAATGTTTTCATAAATTGAATAGATTTGCAGACTACAACTTTGCCATAGTATTTCTCGATATTGATAATTTTAAAAGTATAAACGACATTTTTGGTCATGCCAAAGGTGATGCTGTTCTAAAAAAACTGGCGAGTCTTATAAAAGAAGCATTAAGAGAATATGATGTAATATGCAGATACGGTGGAGAAGAATTTGTTCTTATATTACAATACATATCTATGGAAAAACTGTATATGGTTTGTGAAAGACTAAGAGAAAAGGTTGAGTATGAATTAAAAGTCCCTGGAATTGACAAAACAATTACAATTTCTCTTGGAGCAACCTTTGCAACTAAGATGGATACCAAAGAAAGCATTGTAAAAAGAGCTGATAAATTAATGTATCAAAGCAAGCTATTAGGAAAAAACAGAGCTACAATTGGTTAATTTATGAATGGCAAATTAGTTTTTTTCATAACCATAACTTTTTTCTTTGTATCAAATATCAATGCAATCCATTGTGAAAACATTATCACAAGTGTAAAGCCTGTTGCTCTTTTTTTAAAAAATATAACAGCAGAAAATGATAATGTTATAAATATTATTCCTGCGAATGCAAATCCTCATACTTTCGAGCCCACACCGAGCCTTGTAAGAAAATTAAAGGAAGCTGACATTTTCATAGGAGTTGAAAAAGGTTTCGACAGTTGGATTGAAAGATTCCTCCCTGAAAATTGCATTGTTTTTTATTTGATAAAAGGTAATGGTAAAAATCCTCATATTTGGCTTTCACCTCTTTTTATGAAAAAGAAACTTTCACAGATGACTAAAACCCTTTGTATGGCAACACCCCAAAATTGTCCCTTATACCAACATAATGCCGAAAATTTTGCCAATAAACTTGTTAAATTCATTCAAAAAATGAAAGAAAAACTTAAACTCTTAAAAAATATCTCTTTTTTCCAGTTTCATCCTGCATGGGACTACTTTGCAACTGATTTTCAAATTAACATTGTAGGGACAATATCAAAACACGGAATATCTGTTTCACCTAAAAAATATTTCCATCTGATTAAAATTGCAAAGGATAAACATGTAAAATACATATTAACTGGGATAAACGGTAAAAATAATCTTTTAAAAGGCTTTTCAAAACAAATAGATGCAAAAATTTTGCAGTTAGATTCTCTTGGAAGTGATACAGAAAATTATTTTGATTTTATTGGAAAAAATATTGAAAAAATTATCACAGGAGTTAAGGGTTACAACAATTGAATTGGAAAAAAACAGTTAATTTTCTTGTTATTTCTATTATCATCTATCTTTCATGCAAGTATCTTTTACAACTTTCCGATGAAATTTCTTTAAAAAAAATTATTACATCATTAAATTTTTTAAATGTAAAATTTATTTTTCTATCTTTTTTTTTAACAATCTTAAATTATTTTATTGTTATTTTTTACGACATATCCGTATCAAAACAGTTAAAACTTTCAATATCATTTAAACATCTATCTTTAATATCCCTAATTACTTTTATTATAAACAATAACCTTGGTTTCGGTGCTTTTCTTGGTGGAGCAATGAGACTAAGATTTTTTTCAAGATTAAATATTAATTTGAAAGACATTGCCAAATATCTCATTATTTTTTCATGGGTTTACTGGGTGGGCTTAATCTTTTTGGCTTCCATAACTTTTCTTTTTATAATTCCTGATACAAATATTCTTATGCCATTTGTAGAAGCAAAAATAAATGCCCGTTTAATAGGTTTATTAACCATATCAAGCCTCGCTGTTTTCATTTTAATATCAGTTTTAAAAGACATTTTCAAATTAAACTGGAGTTTGCTTTTCCCTTTTGCATCCACAAAAAGGTTAATAACCATTACTCTCATTTCCACCCTCGACTGGGTGTTACTGTCTTTGATTTTTTATTTCCTTCTACCTCATGGAAAACTTGTCTATTTTGACTTTCTTCCCAATTTCCTTATTGCCCAAATAGGCTCGGTAACAAGTCATCTCCCAGCGGGGATTGGAGTCTTTGACTCAATAATGATATATTATTTTAAAGATATTTTCGGATTAAACACGCTTCTATCTTCACTATTGATTTTTAGAGTTATCTACTTTATAATACCTATGATATTTGCATTATCAATGTTTTTTCTTTATGAAATACATTGGAATAACAAATTAAAATTAAGAAAGGAAAAATTATGATAGAAAGATACACAAGAGATGTTATGAAAAATATTTGGAGTGAGGCAAACAAATTCAGAAAATGGCTTGATGTTGAAATTGCAGCTTGCGAAGCATGGAACAAGCTCGGTGTGATTCCTGACAAAGCTTTAAAAAATATTGTTGAAAAAGCAGATTTCAACATAGATAGGATTAATGAAATAGAGAAAGAAGTTAAGCATGATGTTATAGCTTTTTTAACAAGTGTTGCGGAATTTGTCGGCGAAGATGCAAGGTTCATACATAAAGGGCTTACATCATCAGATGTTTTGGATACAGCTTACAACTTACTGTTAAAAGAAGCTGGAGAGATACTTATTCAAGATTTATACGAGTTGAAACAGGTGTTAAAGGAACAAGCGTTAAAGTATAAGTTAACGCCAATGATAGGAAGGTCTCACGGCATACATGCTGAACCTATTACATTCGGGCTTAAAATGGCATTATGGTTTGATGAAACTTGCAGGAACATTAAGAGATTGGAAAATGCCGTTGAATCCATTAGCTATGGCAAAATTTCAGGAGCAGTTGGAACTTTTGCCAATATAGAGCCTTTTGTAGAAGAATTTGTATGTAAAAAACTGCATCTTAAACCTGCTCCTGTTTCTACGCAGATTATACAGAGAGACAGACATGCGGAATTTTTTACCACTCTTGGGGTAATAGCCTCATCTTTTGAAAAATTTGCCGTTGAAATCAGACATCTTCAAAGAACAGAGGTTCTTGAAGCTGAAGAATTTTTTTCAAAAGGTCAAAAAGGCTCTTCAGCAATGCCTCACAAAAGAAATCCCGTTTTGTCGGAAAATGTAACAGGCCTTGCAAGGCTTGTAAGGAGCTATTCAATTGCAGCAATGGAGAATGTTGCGTTATGGCACGAAAGAGATATTAGCCATTCTTCTGTTGAAAGAGTAATAGGTCCTGACGCAACTTCCAATCTTGATTTTCTAATTAACAGATTTACAGGCATTATTAAAAATCTTATAATTTATGAAGATACAATGCAAAAAAATATATTTCTTACCAACGGTTTGATTTTCTCCCAAAGAGTTTTGCTTGCATTAACGGAAAAAGGAATCAGCAGGGAGAAAGCATACAGAATTGTCCAAAGAAACGCAATGAAAGTTTGGGAGGACAAGGTTTCTTTTAAAGCCCTTTTACTTGAAGACAAAGATATTTTGGAATGCCTCTCGCAAAATGAAATTGACGAAATATTCAATCTCGATTACCACCTAAAAAACATTGATTATATATTTAAAAGGGTTTTCGGAGAATAGAGCGATGAAAGGGAAAATTCCCTTTCATCTTATTTTACAAGGAGAAGAGGTGTTGCCGAATGATGAATAACATAGTGAGTTACGGAACCTACTATAACATTTGTAAATTCACTCTGATTGTTAGGTGACATAACAATCATATCCACATTTAATTTTTCCGTTTCCTCGCAAATAGTTTCACCTGGGTTACCATGCTTCACATAAGCGTTTTCCACGAGAAGTCCTTCTTTTTCAAACTTTTCTTTAAATTCTTCTAAGACTTTTTCAGATTTCTGCTTTGCAAGAGAATTAATTTTATCTTGCAATTCCTGAACAAGTCCATGCCCTTCCAAAATAGAAGTATCATAAATAGTTATAAGACTAATAACAGGCTTTAAAACATCCTTCATCCTTATTATATAGTTACATGTCCTTACGGAACCTATTCTTTCGTCAACAGGCACCAATAATCTTAAAGTCATATTACACTCCTTTTGTTATTCTATGCCGTAAAAAAGCTTTGGCAAGAAGAGAACAAGCTGAGGCCAGTAGGTAAGCAACCCCAGAATGGCAAGCTGTATCAATATAAACGGCATAACAGATTTTGTTACATAAATTATGTCTCTTTTCACCATTGCACCTGTGATAAACAAACTTACTCCGAGAGGAGGAGTTGTATAACCTATACCGAGATTTATGGTCATAAGTAATCCAAAATGCAAGGAGCTTATATTAAACTGATCAAGCATAGGCAGAAAGATAGGTGTAAGTATAAGTGTAGCAGAGATAATATCCATAAATGTCCCAACAACAAGAAGCAAAATGTTAACTGCAAGTAGAAATGCCCATTTAGAATGTATATGGTCAACAACAGCTTCAGTAACTATTGCCGGAATCTGCTCAAGGGTGAGATATTTTCCGAAACATGTTGCACCTGCAACAATAATAAGCAAAGTTGCCGATGTAACCGCTGAAGAAACAGTAACCTTATACATCTCCTTAAATCCCATGCTTCTATGTATAAATATTTCTACAATAAACGCATACACAGATGCAACTACAGCAGCTTCATTCGCAGTAAACATTCCTGAGAAAATGCCTCCGAAAATAAGCACAGGCAGCATCAGAGACCAGAATCCGTCTTTAATAGCTGAAATAACTTCTTTTGTTGTGGGCTTTGGAATGAGTTTAAAATTTTTTCTTTTAGCAATTATATAAGAATAGGCACAAAAAGTAATCATAATTAAAATACCGGGGACAAAACCTGTCATAAAAAGAGCTTCAAGCGAATCATTGGTAATCATCGAATACAAAATCATAGATATACTCGGCGGAATAACAATACCGAGAATAGGAGAAGTGGTCATAACTCCTATTGTATATTTCTCATCGTAACCGTTTTCAAGAAGAGCAGGTATCATAAAACCGCCTATAGCAACAACAGTGGCAACAGTAGAACCTGAAATAGCACCGAATAATCCGCAGGCAAGAACTCCTGCCATGCCGAGTCCTCCGGGAAGCCATCCAACAAGAGCATTGGCAACGCGAATCAACTTATCAACAATGGACCCAGAGGTCATTATATTTCCGCATAATATAAAAAACAAAACTACCACAAGAGCAAATTTGTCCATACTCCTAAATAAAGCTTGAGCAAGCATCATTACAGGATAATCAGTAAAAAAAACAAAACCGACTAATGCTGTAAAAAATAATGACATAAAAACAGGTATAGTTGTAAACATAAGTCCCAACAAAACTATACCAATAATTATATATGACGTTGTTGAACCTTCCATAATAATAATCTCCCTAACTCTTTATTTTTCAAATATTTTTTGTTTTGTAATATCTTCATAAAACACTTGTAGAACCCTTATAAGCATAAGAATCCCCATAACAGGAAGTATAAGATAAAGCAGATAAATGGGAATCTGTAAAATAATGGTATATTGATGGGTATTATACTGCTGTATAACCATTTGCCAACCGTATTTTATTATAATAAGCGAAAAAATAAGTGTGCCAATATTAGAAATATAATCACAAACTGTTTTCAACTTGGGAACAACCTGAATTAATGCATCTATTTTTAACATTGCCCTGTTTTTAATTGCAACACTACAGCCTATAAATGTGGTATATATAATAACCTCTCTGACAATTTCCTGTGACCAAGGAATTGTATAGCTAATGGTGTATCTTAACACAACTGCAACGAAAAGCACTATCAATCCCAGCATTGTAGCTATAAAAAGAGTCCATTCTTCAAAAAAAGAAAGTATTTTGTCTATGGTTTTTAAAAATTTTAACATAACAAACCTCTTGTTATTTTTAATTGAATTTTAAAGAAAAGAATGCGGAGAACCCTCCGCATTCCGATATGTTAATTAATCAAGCTTATCCATGTAGGCTTTAACTTTGTTGAAATAGTCTTGTCCTACAACAGGAGCCCATCTTTTGTAAACTTTTTTGGACATTGATTTTAATTTGTTTAATTCGGAGGCAGGCAGATTTATAAATGTAATGCCTGCTTTTTTGGCAGCTGCTATAGAATCCATCTCTTGCTGTTTTGTAAGTTGTCTTGTATTTTTACACTCTTCATGAACAACATTTAAGAAAAGTTTTTGCATATCCGCAGGTAATTTGTTAAACCATTTTTGGTTGAATATCCAAATAAACAAACCTTGTGCATAATTTAAAACAGTGTAATATTTACAAATTTCAAACTTTTTGGTAATCCAGCAAACCATAGGGGTATGGTCTAAACCTTCAATAACACCTTGCTTCAAAGCAACTGGAACATCAGGCCAAGGCATAACAACAGGATGTAATCCCCAAGCTGCATAAGTGTCTTTGTTAACAGGTGCTTCTGCTATTCTGAATCTAACTTTTGCTGCATCTGCAATGCTCCTTACAGGTTTTTTGGACGCCCAGCCATAGCTTCCGTAACCTGTAATGTCAACACCCATTATTCCTTTGTCTTTCATTGCATCAAGAAAAGGCTGGAATAATTCCTTGTTTGCAGCAAAAGCATCCAATTTTTTAAAGGTATTAATAACAAAAGGAAGATTAACGATACCCATTCTCGCACCAAAATTCGCTGCTGCAACAGAAGAAATAGCCATACCTTGCACTGTCCCAGTTTGTAACATGTTAAAAACTTCAACTTCACCGCCAAGCTGTGACAATGGATAATATTTCATACCCAATTGGCCGTTACTCTTTGCCCATAAGATATCTCTGATTCTGTATCCTGCTCTAATTCCCTGAATAACAGGATGAGAAACATTGGAAACTTTGAAATAATACTTTGCCTTACGAGCATCAAATTTGGCTTTCCATGCTGCCAGCGGATTTTTCTTTCTTGCAAAACTCAAGGATGTTAACAAAAATGCTAACATAAGAAAACTTAGAAAAAAAATTCTCAATAACTTCGTGGTTCTTTTCATCTTTCCCTCCTTAATAATTTTTTAAAACACCTTTTCGGCATGATTATCATAATTTAACATTTTACAATAAAATAGTCAATATTTTTTATCTCCGTTTGCAAACAAAGTTTTATTTCTGTATACAATTCTTACCCATTTCAAAAGCTTTTAAATTCACATCCAAAATTTTAGCAGGAATATTTTCTCTCAACACTTTTTCCCATACATTTTCTTCTATGGGAATAAAATTCGATGCAGCACCTACCAATACAATATTTGCAGATTTGGGGTTACCGCTTTTGGAAGCAATTTCAAAAGCATCTACAGGATAAACGTCACAGTCAAGATTGGAAAGTTTTTCGTCAATATCCTCAGGATAATGGGTCATTCCCGCGGAAACGGTAATGGGACTCACTTTCATTGTATTGTATATAATTTTTCCTGTTGATTTCACCCAATGTTTGTTTCTTAAAGCCTCAAGCTTTTCAAAACCCAAAACAATATCGCCCTCTCCTTCCACAACAAGCGGAGAGTAAACTTTGCTCCCTATTCTAACATGGCTTGTAACGCTTCCGCCTCTTTGGCTCATTCCATGAACTTCACTCTGTTTTACGTCAAGATTGCTGATTATTCCCGCTGAACTTAAAATTTTACTTGCGAGAATAACACCTTGGCCCCCTACTCCCGCCAATACTATGTTAAATGTTTTCATACTTCCTCCTTTTTGTAATCTCTCACTGTGTAAACATTTATGTAATTAGATCATTTTTCAATATTAAACATTGAATATTAAAGTCAAAGCATTTATACAATGGCGTCAAATTTACACACCTGAGCACAAACACCGCATCCCACACACATATTAGGGTCAATTTCAGCTTTTGTTTCACCGTTAATTTCCTTAAGGCTCAATGCGATACATCCTACCTTAATACATGCTTTGCAGCCTTTACATTTTTCTTCGTCTATTTTTAATGCAGGCTTGAAAACTTTATATTGGAGCACACACGGTCTTTTGCACACAAGAACAGTTAATTCCTCTTTTTCAAGAGCATTTTTCAATGCTTCTTCAGTTGACTTCAAATCATAAGTGTCAATTTCTTCAACGTTTTTAACCCCGAGCGCTTTTACAAGGTCAATAATGTCAGTTTCAATTGCAGGCTGCCCCATTAAAGTTTTGCCTGTGCCCGGATTTTCCTGTCCACCTGTCATTGCAGTGGTTCTGTTGTCCATAATAACAACAACTGAAGTTCCCTTGTTGTAAATCATGTTTAACAAACCTGTTATTCCTGAATGGAAAAAAGTGGAATCTCCAATAACAGCAACTGTTTTGTTTTTAATCGAATCAGGAGTAAACACTTTATTTATACCGTGAGCCATTCCTATACTCGCTCCCATATCAACACACGTATGAAGAGCGGCAAGAGGAGGAAGAGCTCCCAAAGTATAACAACCTATGTCACCTGAAACAAAGCATTTCAATTTGCCGAGAATGCTGAAAAGACCTCTGTGTGCACATCCGGGACATAACGTGGGAGGTCTCAACGGCAGTCCCTGCTCCGCATCGTAAACCTGTTTGTCGCCTTTCACATTAAAAACTTCCCTTAGTTTTTTCTGATCCAATTCACCGCAAATGGGAACAACATTTTTCCCTTTGTCAACATTAATGCCGAGAAGTTTGATTTCTTCTTCGAGAAAAGGGTCAAGTTCTTCTATAACGTAAAGTTTGTCAACTTTTGAAGCGAATTCCCTTATCAATTTTTCAGGAAGCGGATAGGTTAATCCGAGTTTTAAAATGGAAGCTTCTGGGAAAACTTCTTTTGCATATTGATAAGCAACTCCTGATGTAACTATACCAATGGAAGTATCGTTGTATTCCACTTTGTTCAACTTACATGTTGAACCGTAATCGGAAAGTTTTTTTAATCTTTCTTCTATTATTGGATGTCTCTGTCTTGCAAAAACAGGAAGCATAGTATATTTTTTGGACTCTTTGGAAAGCTCTTTAGGCATTTCCCTTTCAATTCTTTCACCTTCGATTACAATGCTTTTTGAATGTGAAATTCTTGTGGTGCTTCTGTATAATATGGGAGTATCGAACTTTTCGCTTATTTCAAAAGCTTCCTTCATAAACTCTTTTGCTTCTTCACTGTCTGAAGGCTCAATAACAGGCATTTTAGCCGCTTTGCCGTAATGTCTGTTGTCTTGCTCGTTTTGAGAGCTGTGAAGCTCAGGATCGTCACAGGTTACAACAACTAAGCCACCGTTAACTCCAGTGTAAGAAAGTGTAAACAAAGGGTCAGCGGCAACATTGACTCCAACGTGCTTCATTGTAGCCAACGCCCTTGCGCCTGCCATTGATGCACCTATTGCAACTTCAAGGGCAACCTTTTCATTGGGAGCCCATTCCGAATATATTTCCGGATATTTAGCAGCTATATTTTCAAGTATTTCCGTGCTTGGAGTTCCCGGATATGCAGATGCCAACTTAACACCTGCTTCGTAAACCCCTCTGGCTATCGCCTCGTTTCCTGATAGTAACTCCTTCATACTTCCTCCTTTTATTATCATTAAAATTAGTTTTAAATCTACTTTCTTATATCAACAAAAGCCTCTTTTCTTCCTGTATATTTCTCCCTTAAAGCAGGTTTCATAATTTTACCTGTAGGATTTCTTAAAACTTCTCCGAAAACAACTTTTCTCGGAACTTTATACAGTGCAAGCTTGGTTTTGCAAAATTCAATAACTTCTTCTTCTGTCATTGATTCACCTTCTTTCAACTGAACAATAGCCATAACTATTTCAACAAGCCTTTCGTCAGGCGCACCGATAACCGCTGCATCGTCAATTTTGGGATGGTCATGCAAAACATCTTCTATTTCAACGGGATAAATATTTTCTCCACCAGATGTAATCATATCTTTTTTTCTGTCAACAATGTAAAAGTAACCGTCTTCGTCAAATTCCATTAAATCTCCGGTAAAAAGCCATCCGTCTTTAATTGTTTCAGCGGTCATTTCGGGATTATTGTAATATTCTTTCATTAATCTCGGTGTTCTAAATGTTATTTCACCCACTTTTCTCGGCTCAGTTACAACATTTCCCTGCATATCAATTAGTCTCGCTTCCACTCCAAATGTGGGTTTGCCTATGGAACCAGGTCTCTCAAGAACTTCGTGAGGATAAAGATTAAAAGTTCCGCCGCCGCCGCCTTCGGTAATTCCGTAAATATTGGAAACTCCGCAAGGAAGCGTTTCCACAAGATCTTTCATTACGTGAAAAGGAACGGGCTGAGCACCTATTTCCATATATTTCCAACTGGACAAATCGTAATCTTTTAAATTAATTTTGCCGCTGTGAACTCCGTTGAGTATTGCAATTGCAATTGGAACAACAAAAAGCACATCTGTGCATTTCTCATCCGACATACCCCTGATTATCCATTCAGGGTCTTTAAATTCTTTTAAGATAGTGCCTTTTGCACCAGTTGCATAAAAAGGAGCCCACAAGAAAAATGTTCCCGAGTGATAAAGAGGGAGAAAAAGCAAATAATTATCTTCTCTTTCCACAAAATAACTCATACCGTTGCCAATGGCGGTTGCATTTAAGGAACCGTGGGTATGGATAACTGGCTTAGGTTTACCTGTTGTCCCGGAAGTGAACATCATTGCAATATTATGGTCATCTGGAACATCAACAAGAGCTTCTGAAGTATCTCCGTATTTTTTAACTTCAGTAAAATAGTCAGTTGCAAAATCGGGACAATTGTCGCCAACAAAGATATACTTTTTAACTGTTGATAATTCCGATTTTATGTTGGCAACAATATCTCTGAATTCCCAACTGTAAATCATTGCCACAGGACTGCAAACATCTGCTGCGTATTTAACATCAGCTTCAACAAATCTGAAGTTAAGAGGAACAACAACAGCACCAAGTTTACAAATAGCAAAATATGTAATTATCCACTCAAGAGTGTCCCTTTGAAAATGGACAACATAGTCACCTTTTTTAATTCCTATTTCATTTTTAAGATAATTGGCAAATCTGTTGATTTCATCATTAAATTCTTTCCATGTTAAAGCTCTTCTCGTGCCTGTTTCGTATGAACGCTCTATCAAACATTCCTTTTCGGGAAATTTCCCCGCATTTATCATTGCATAATATCCGTAATTCATTTTAAAACCTCCTTTGTTATTCTTGCATGAATACAATGAAATTACTTTTTATGGTCATAAAAACCTTTTCCCGCTTTCATTCCAAGGTATCCCGCATTAACCATCTTTCTAAGCAGATAAGGCGGATTGAAATATGGATTCTTAGTGTATTCATAAAAAATATTTCCAACATGGTATGTTATTTCAACTCCTGTGAAATCCATAAGCTCACATGGTCCCATTGGCATTCCCGCACCGAGTTTCATTGCTTTGTCTATATCCTCAACAGTTGCCACTCCTTCTTCAACCATTCTCGCAGCTTCAATAAACATTGGAACCAAAAGCCTGTTCACTATGAATCCGGGAGAATCTGTGCATTTTACAGGCTCTTTTCCTATCTTCTTCGAAAGCTCCATTGCAACATCAATTGTTTCATCGCTTGTTTGAATTGCAGGTATAATTTCAACCAGTTTCATCATAGGCACAGGATTGAAAAAATGCATTCCTATGAATTTGTCAGCTCTTTTGGTAAGGGAAGACAACTCTGTTATACAAATGGAAGATGTGTTTGTCCCTATGATAACGTCTTCTCTCAAAACCGAATCCAACTTATTGTAAGTCTCTTTTTTTACATCTATATTTTCAAAAACAGCTTCTATTACAAAATCAACGTCTTTAAATTCGGATACATCTGTAGAAAATTTTATTCTGTTAAAAATTTCATTGAACTGCTCTTCCGATATTTTACCTTTTTTTAGCAATCTTCCGAGACTTTTCTCTATTAATTTTTTTCCTCTTGCCCAAGCTTCCTCGCTAACTTCAAGAACTTGGACTTCATATCCCGCTGTTGCGCAAATCTGAATGATTCCGGAGCCCATACTTCCTGCTCCACAAACACCTATTTTTTTAATATCTTCAAATTTCATTTTTACCCCCTTAAAATATTTTTATTATCAAAATATAATTTTCAAATTTTAGAAAAATACAACATACTCCTGTTATTACACTTATGTTTAACGTTAAAAAGTGAACATTAAAAATTATTTACCTTTAAAATCAGGTTTTCTTTTTTCAATAAAAGCATTGAAACCTTCCGAAGAATCATCGGATTCAAAACAGTTGTAGAACTCTTGAGCTTCAAACTTCAAACCAACTTCCAATGTTTCATTTACTCCGTCATAAATTGCTCTCTTTGCACATCCTATTGCATAAGTGGCTTTTTTTGCAAGAGATTTGGCAAATTTAAGAGCTGCTTCATTCATTTCTTCGTCTGTTTCAAAAAGTTTTTCTATAATACCGAGATTATAAGCTTCTTCCGTTGTCATTTGAGCTGCCTGAGAAATGTAAAACAATGCTTTTTTAGGACCAATGAGCCTTGCAAGCCTTTGAGTTCCTCCGGCACCGGGGATTACTCCCAAAGATGTTTCAGGCAGTCCAACAGTAACCTGACGCTCTTTATCTTTTACTTTTGCGGTTTTGGAAGCAAATCTGAAATCACAGGCAAGTGCAAACTCAAGCCCTCCGCCAAGAGCAAAACCTCCTATTGCAGCAATGCTAACCTTGTCCATATCTTCGAGCATTTGAAAAACTTCTTGCAACCTTCTTGAAATTGCTTTTCCTTCAAGAGGTGTCATCTCAGCAAACATTTTAATATCAGCGCCTGCCACAAAAAATCCAGGAATGGCACTTCTAACAAGAATCACCTTTACGTTGTCGTCATCTTTAAGCTCTTGAAAAGCTTTTCCAAGCTCATCGGTAAACTCTGCGTTTAATGAATTTGCAGGCGGTCTGTTAAGCTCAACAATCCCTACCCCGTCTTCAACAAGCAAATTAAAAAATTTGTAATCCATCTTCTCCTCCTGTATATTTAATTGTATTAGTTAATTATCACTTCTACCAATATTAATAAACAAAAATTTATTTCTCCCAGAGCATTCTCTGCTCAAAAGATTTGATCAGCAATGTTATTGTCTCGTTATAAGGCGTTGCCACTCCGTATTTAACGCCTTCTCGACAAATTGCACCGTTTAAAGTATCTATCTCGGTTCTTCTTTTCGCTTCCACATCCTGAAGCATTGAAATCTTGTTATCTTTTACCCCGGAAAGTGCTTTTAACACAAAAGCCCCTGCAAATTTAAGCTCTTCAAATTCAAGCCCTTTAGCTTTTGCAACTTCAGCAGTTTCTTCCGCTAATTTTATAATAAGCTCTCTCGTATGCTCGCATCCCAGCAACTGATTTCCTGTAAAACCCGTTAAAGCGGCAACAGCATTGCATGAAACGTTTGCCAAAAGCTTTCTCCAAACAGGCACTTCAATGTCACCCTCAATAATATCCACCTGAAAACCAGCTTTTGTAAGCAGTTCTGCTATCTCTTTCAGTCTTTCGTCTTTGGTTCCGTCGTATCTTCCTATCCAGACACCTCCCATGCCGCCTGCATAGTTGATTTCGTAAAGAGATACAGGCATTGCACTGTGAGCAGTAACACCGCCTATAACCTTTTCCTTACCCACAACATTAGCTATAATTTCCAAATTTCCTATTCCATTTTGAACTGACATAACATAAGTATTTTCTCCAACCATTGGCAATGCCATATTTGCAGCTGAATGAGTGTGATACCCTTTAACCGAAATTTGAATAATATCCATTATACCCGCTTCCTTGGGGTTATCCGTTATCTTTACCTTTACTTTTTTTACAGTTCCGTCAGGCATGTTTAAAACAATACCGTTCTTTTTAATAGCCTCAACTCTTCTTTTGTCAATCTCTATCATTGTTACGTCGAATCCGGCTGATGCCAATAAAGCGCCGAATGTTCCTCCAAGTGCTCCTGCACCAACAATTGCCATTTTAATATTTTTCTTGCTGTGAGACATAAAGCCCTCCCGTAAATTCAAATTTTTAAAAAAATGTTTGCAAAAATGTTGCCACTATATTGAAAAAAAATATATGGCATTAAATTTGTTTTAAAGAACCGTGTAATATTAAGCTTAAATCTGCAATTTTTTTTATTAATGCTTTATTTGAAGAATATTTGTTGCTTTTTACACAATCATATTATATTTTGTTTTGTATATTTGAGAATACGTATATAAATTTTTCT
>CAZLFW010000244.1:0-2557 GCA_964559045.1 uncultured bacterium | reverse complement strand
TAAGACCGGAAGTGGATGTGGGCATTGAAATGGGAAGGCTTGATAAAATGGACGCAATCCCTGATACCTTTTCTCCTCCGATAGGCATGAGAGATGTTTCGGTTTTATAAACTTTGGGAAGTAAAAGGCTGATTATAATTGCTGCCACTGTTATAAAAAAAGTTACTAATAAAATAAATTTTTTTCTTTTTTTTATTGTAAGCCAAATCTCGTAAAGATCTATTTCGTCTTCTTCAGTAACAGACTGTTTATTTAACTCCTCCAATAAAAAACTCCTTAAATTTTTTACTTATCATAGCCTAATGTTTGTAAAAAATCAACATTCAATTGGGAATCTCTCATATATTTTGCTTTTCATAAGTTTTAACGTATTTCATAAAAACTGATATTGCTCCCATTGCTGCATGAATAAACCCTACTTTTCCCATTAAAAAACCTTTTTTCAAAAAATAGTCTCTGAAAAATTTAAAAACAGGTTTGTATATAATTTGGAAAAAAGTTATTCTTTTTCCTTTTTTTATGTTTTCTTCCGCTGCAACGGTAGAGTATTTGTTAATTGTGTTAAGGTGATGAGTTAGATCTTTGTATGGATAATGAATAATGTCGAGATTTAGATTTTCTGTTTTGCAATTGTTAGAAGGTATCACTTTATCATGAGGGTCAGTCCCCCCCCATTTTGCAAAATTCCTGTTAAAAAATCTTATTCTTTTTTCAGGATACCAACCTCCGTATTTTATCCATTTCCCAAGATAATAATTTCTCCTGTTTACAGAAAAGGCTTTTATTTTATTCAATTTATCAATGTTATGTTTTATTTCCAAAATTTTTTCAATAAGTTCTTCAGATGCTCTTTCATCTGCATCAAGTGAAAAAATCCATTCGTGTGAAGCTGAGTCAACTGCAAATTGTTTCTGCTTTACATGTCCTTCCCATTTATGAATAATTACCTTAGCTCCTAATTTTGCGGCAATTTTTCTTGTTTTATCTGTGCTTTTGGAATCAACCACCATGATTTCGTCACTGAATTTTTTTACGCTTAAAATACATTTTTCAATGTTATTTTCTTCATTAAACGTAATTATGGTAGTTGTTATTTTCATTTTCCCACACAGAAATTAGAAAAAATTTTATTTAAAACATCTTCAGTGGTTATTTCTCCTGTTATTTTTTCAAGTTCTTTAACAGCCTCATGCAGATCAAAACATACCATGTCAAGGGGGTTATCTTCTATCAAACTTCGAACAGCATTATCAGTTTTTTCTTTAAATTTTTCAAACAGGTTAAAATGACGTAAGTTTGTTAAAATAATGTCATTGCTATGAAATTTGTCGTTTTCGGTTATTTTGTCGGAAATGAATTTTTCAAGTTGTTTCATATTTATATTTTCTTTAATGGATACAGGAAAAAATTCAAATTCGCTTTCTTTGCCAATGTATCTTTTTTCCTCATCAATCAAATCGCTTTTATTGCCAATTAAAATCAGCTCTTTATCTCTGATTTTTAATAGAAAGTTTTTATCTTCATTTTTTAAGCCAATGCTTCTGTCAAATATGTAAAGAACTATGTCAGCTTCTTTGACTTTTTCAATTGCTCTTATAACTCCTTCAGCTTCTATTTCGTCGTTTGTTTCTCTTATGCCTGCAGTGTCAATTACTTTTACAGGAATATGGTTTATAAAAATTTCCTCTCCTATCGTATCTCTCGTTGTTCCCGGTATTTTGCTTGTAATTGCCCTTTCCTGTTTTAGAATGTAGTTTAGTAGAGACGATTTCCCTGCATTTGGAGGTCCTGCGATTACAAGATTCACACCTTGGTAATATTTTTTTGTTTTTCCGTAAGAGTTTAATATTGCTTCCGTTTGCTCGGAAATTTTTTTAAGAGTTTGTAAAATATCTTTTTTTTCAAATGAATCAGCATCTTCGAAAAAATCAAGATGTCCTTCGATAACAGATAAAATATTAATTATATTTTTTTTTATTTCATTGACTTTTTTTTTAAGAAAACCTTTTAAATGTTTTTCCGATATTTCAGCGGCTATTCTGTTTTTTGCATTGATAACTTCCATTATTGCTTCTGCTTGAGAAAGGTCTATCCTTCCGTTAAGAAATGCCCTTTTGGTAAATTCTCCAGGCTCTGCAACGGAACAGCCGTTTTTAATAAGTAGCTCCAATATTTCTTCGGCTATTACATAACCGCCGTGACAGTGTATTTCAGCAACGTCCTCTTTCGTATAGCTTCTCGGAGAAAGCATAACTGTTACAAGGACTTCATCTATTTCTTTTCCTGAAAAGTTGTCTTTTATGAATCCGTAATAAAGTTTGTGAGATTCGAATTCAGCAGGGATTGGAAAAATCTTCTTTATTATATTTACCGAATCTGCACCTGTTATTCTAATTATGGCAATTCCACCCACACCGGAAGGTGTGGATATTGCACATACTGTTCTGTTTGTTAAAAGCATGTTCTTTTTACGGTTTTCCCCTTGTTTTGTGATATAATTAAAATTTAAATTGGAAAAAATTCAAATATCAACTCATAAAAGTCAGAGACAGATTTT
>CAZLFW010000243.1:0-2621 GCA_964559045.1 uncultured bacterium | reverse complement strand
ATCCTCGAGATTGTTAAATTTTGAAGTATCAATATCCAATAGTTTAGAATCAGTATAAGCTTTCATGTTTCCTCCTTTTTGATTATTTTTATTAACTTATCATTATTTACTTGCAATGTTCAGATAATACAAAAGTATACTTATAAATTAATCAGCATATTCTATTACTTGTAAATAAAAAATTTCAACCAATTCTTTTAAGGCAATCAAAGAATTTTTAAGATTGTTATCCGGAAATAGATTTCTTGTATATTCAAAATACTTCCAAAAAGGTATAAATTCTGGAAAATTAGTAAAAACGAAATCACGTAAACCAGATTCAAGCTCTAAAATAGTTTCAACGTTTTTTTCTACTTTGTAACTACTTTTTACATGCAACATTTCAACTGTTATATCAATAAATTTTTTTAAAGATTTTATATTTGAACATAGCATTTGAAATAAACTACTGGTTCTTATAATATATTTACTATTTTTTTTCAAACGTTTTTCTAAAGTTTTCAGCCAAATTGATTTTAACTTTTCATTTAAAACAGGCTCTTTCCCATTTTTACCTGCAATGTATTCGTATGATAAAAAACCGTAACTGTCAAAATAACTTTTTAAAATAGCAACATTATAAAATTTTTCCATGCTGTTTTTTTTATTTTCCAACACTTCTATTGCTTCGAAAACTATTTCCGGGGTAACAATATAATGACATTTTAAATCTCTGCACTTTGTGGTATAATTGCAAGGTGCACAGTCTATTTTAGGTTGAATAACAATATGCCCCTCTCCGTAAGGTCCTGTAGTATTATACAATGCTGGACCCAAAGAAAGCTCCACTATTTTTTTACCAGTAAACCAACCGATATGCATGGTGCCTGTATCGTTTGTAACCAACACGTCTATTTTTTCGTCAATAAGTTCTCCAAGTTCTTTCAAGCTTGTTTTTCCTGTAAGATTAATGTAATTGGGATTAGGGCTTGCATGAGAAAAAAATTTTTCCGCAAGAATTTCCTCTTGCTTTGTGCCGAGCAAATATATTTTTGCATTTTTGTTATTTTTAAAAATCAAATCCCCCAATTTTGCAAAATTTTCAGGGGGCCACTGTCTGTCATAGGTTGATGCACCGAGAACAAATCCGAAGCAGTTAACTTTTCTATTTACGTTTTTCGGGATAAATACATCCTTGCAAAAAAATGAGTTTACGGAATTTATCCCTATTTGTGCATAAATATCAACCAAATTAAATGGTGACAAATGTCTATGCTCCACAATGGATAGAAAAAATCTGCTCCAATTGTCATAAGCCACAAATTCGTTGTTTTCCGTGAATGTAAGTCCCGATTTTTCATCTGAATTAATAAAGTAAGAAATGAAGGCGCTTAGCTTGGAAAATGAGAGGTTGATAACTTTGTCATAGTAACCTCTCAATTTATTTTCAACAATTTCGGAGCACAGTTCAAAAGCTTTTTCAATGTCCAAATTATCTATATTTTTTAAAATATTGCTGAAATCAACGGATATAACTTCGTCTATTTCAGGGATAAAATTTGCGGTTTCCTTAAAATTTTCAAGTAAGAGATAGGAGATTTCCGACTCTGGATAGTAATGTTTCAATTTTTTAATCAGAACGGAAGACTGTATTATGTCTCCCATTCTCGTTAAGTTGATTATAATAAACTTTTTCATTAATTCTAAGTTACATCAAAAACTTTTGCTGGAACGCTTATATTTGCTTTTAAACACATTTGCCTTAATTCTTCGGGGTTGGTTGATTTGTAAAAAGCCGCTTCAATACTAATTTTACCTGATTTGTAGAGGCTAAACAGAGACTGATTCAGTGTCTGCATTCCGAATTTGGATTGTCCTATCTGCATTTGCGAATAAATTTGATGAAGTTTGTTTTCTCTAATGAGGTTCCTAATTGCAGGTGTGGGAATTAAAATTTCCATAGCCATTGCTCTGCCTTTACCGGAAACTTTTCTTAAAAGAGTCTGGCATAAAACACCTTCAAGAACAAATGACAACTGTGTCCTAACCTGCTGCTGCTGGTGGGGTGGAAAAACATCGATAATTCTGTTAATTGTTTGGATTGCGGAATTTGTATGCAGAGTTGCAAAAACAAGGTGACCAGTTTCAGCAACCCTCAGTGCTGTTTCAATTGTTTCAAGGTCTCTAAGCTCCCCCACAAGCACAACGTCGGGGTCTTGCCTTAAAGAGTATTTCAAAGCATTTGCAAAGCTTTGGGTGTCTGCGAAAACTTCTCTCTGATTTACCACACACATTTTATGGGTGTGAACAAACTCTATGGGGTCTTCAATGGTTATAATATGCTCTCTACGCTCTTTATTTATCGTGTCAATCATTGTGGCAAGAGTGGTTGATTTACCTGAACCTGTGGGTCCTGTAACCAAAATCAAGCCGTTAGGCCTTTTGGTAAGGTCTCTTACCACCTGAGGCAGCCCCAACTGCTCAAAAGTAAGTATTTCATACGGTATGACTCTGAAAACTCCTGCAACAGCACCTTTCTGCATAAAAACATTTGCCCTGAACCTGCTTAATCCTTTGATGCCGAAAGAAAAATCCATTTCCATAAATTCTTCGAATTTATGCTTCTGGGCATCTGTCATAAC
>CAZLFW010000242.1:0-4715 GCA_964559045.1 uncultured bacterium | reverse complement strand
ACATTTCACTTAATTATCTCGGATTCGTTCCTTTTGACGGCAACTTCCCTCTTGTTGTAAGAAAACAAAAGCTTTTCACCGAGCTTTACCCCGATTCGGAAGTTTATAAAAACCTGAGCCATGTATCAAAAAAATTGGATGAAATTGAAGTTGATTTTTCATCAAAGGGCAATATTCAATTTTTCTTTAACAAACTAATATCATTGTAAACGAGGCATATTTTGAGAAATTACATTAACAAAGACGAACTTATTAATTCCATGATTCCGAGAGTAAAAAAAATAGCATATCATTTTTACAACAAGTTTTACAATCTCGGAAGCAACCTTGAGTTTGAGGACATAGTTCAAGTGGGTGTAATAGGGCTAATTGACGCTGCAAGCAAATATGACCCAACAAGGGATAATAAGTTTGAAACTTACGCAGAATTCAGAATAAGGGGGGCAATTATTGACGAATTGAGAAAGGAAGACTGGCTCCCTCGATACATGAGAGACACTGTTAAAAAGGTTGAAAACGTGAGAGCCAAGCTTGCCTCTGAACTTATGAGAGAGCCTACCGAAGAAGAAATCGCCAAAGAGCTTGATCTGCCTCTTGACACAGTGTTTGAGGCAATGAGAAATATCTCTGACTCAAACCTTTTATCTTACAATGATATTGAGCCTTTTATAGTTATTGAAGAGAGTGACTTTAATCCCTTTGAAGTCTCTGTAAAAAATGAGTTGAAAGAAATTCTTGCAAAGTGTATAGAGAAACTTGATGAAAAAGAAAAACTGGTTCTCTCCCTTTACTATTTTGAGGGATTAAACTTAAGAGAAATCAGTGAAGTGCTTGAGGTTACCGAATCGAGAGTATCTCAAATAAGAAGTTGTGCATTTAAAAAACTTAAAAATTATTTAAAAGAATTCTTATAGCCTAATTATAGGGACATCAGATGAATTTTTATAAAAAAATTAAAAATTATGTTTTTAAAAAAGAATTTGAAAAACAGTTTGAAAAATGGGAAAATATTTATGGAGAATTTGATGGTAAAAATTACGAGCAATACAACATAAACAACCTTCACAATGAGTCAGGGTTTATGTGGGGTGAAATTGTCCAATGGTGTATTGATTTAAACTTCAAGGAAAAAAGACTCCTTCTTGCAGGAGACAACAAAGATGTAATACCTGTCTTTAAAAAGAAAACAGGGTATGAAAAAATTTATACTTCTGGCTTGTTCAATGCTGATTTTATATGGAACTTTGAGAAAAATCCCCCTCCTGATATGGGTAAATTTGCAATAATCATTAGTCAGGCAATTCTGGAACATTTAATAGATCCTTACAAACATATGAAAGACTTGATTTTTCTTTTGGAAAAAGATGGTCATTTAATAGTTCACACTGTTTTGCCGGGATTTACTTATCATAGATACCCTGTTGATACTGTTCGTTTTTTCCCTGATTGGTTCGAAGAAATTGCAAAAAAATTTCAACTTAAAATTGTTAACAAAAGGATTAAAGATTTCCATATTTTTTATCATTATAAAAAATGAAAAAAAAAGACGACTTAAAATATTACAATGCGGACAGAATCGAAATCAAATCCCTTATACCTGAAAACGTAAAATATATCCTTGATGTTGGATGCGGCACAGGAGCCACTTGGACAAATGAAAAATTTACCGTTACAGGCATTGAAATAAACAACGATATTGCCCGAATTGCCGAAAAAAACATTTCAACGGTTATTGTGGGAGATGTGGAAAAACTGGAACTTAGTGAGAAAAAATTCGACTGTATAGTATTTGCCGATATTCTCGAGCATCTTTACAATCCTTGGGAGGTGCTAAAAAAATATTCTGCATATTTAAACAATAACGGATACGTTGTTGCAAGCATTCCGAACATACAATTTTACAAAATTTTAAGAAAACTTGTTTTAAAAGGAGAATGGCAGTATAAAGATTACGGGATACTGGACATAGACCACATTAGATTTTTTACTTACAAATCAATACTTGAACTTTTTAATTCATCGGGGTTTAAAATTTTAAAAATTAACAGAAAGATAAAAGGCTCGAAACGTTACCGATACATAAGTAAACTGTTAGGAAACGCTTTCGATAATTTCCTAACAGCACAGTTTATAATTCTCGGCAAAAAAAATGTTTAAAATTTTTAAAAACAAAAAAAAACCTGTTTTTCTTAACGAAATAATAAAAGAAAAAAACGTTACCATTGGTGATTATACTTATGGCAGAATAAAAATAAAAAAATTCGATGACAAAACAAATCTCACAATAGGAAAATTTTGTTCCTTTGCTCAAAACGTTACATTCTTACTGGGAGGTGAACATAACACACACTGGATTTCAACATATCCTTTCAATGAATTTTTTCAGGAGAAATTAAAAACAGAAGTATCAGGTCATCCTGCGTCAAAAGGAGACATTGTTATAGGCAATGATGTTTGGATAGGCTATAATTCCCTAATTTTATCAGGAGCAACAATAGGTGACGGAGCAGTAATAGGCGCAAATTCGGTGGTTACGGGAAATATTCCCCCTTATTCAATTGCAGCGGGGAATCCCGTAAAAATTTTAAGGAAAAGATTTTCCGATAAGGTTATAAACAAACTTCTTAATATCAAATGGTGGCACTGGGATATTGAAAAAATTATTGAAAACGTCCATTACTTGCAGTCTCCCATGATAGAGGAATTTATAAAAACTTATGAAAAATAAAAATATTTCCGTTATAATACCTAATTTTAACGGAGAAAAACTATTAGAAGAGAACATTCCTTTTGTTTTAAAAGCAAAACAGTATTACGAAAATTTCGGACAAAAATGCGAAATAATAGTTGTTGATGATGCATCCAAAGACAACAGCATAAAATTTCTAAAAAAATTTCCCAACATAAAGGTATTGGAACTTAGCAAAAATTCCGGTTATTCCGAAGCAGTTCACTTGGGAGTGAAACTATCCGAATACAACTATATTTTTCTTCTAAATAACGATGTTAAAATTCCTGAAAACATTTTTTTCGAATTAATAAAAGCTTTTGAATTTCCAAATACGTTTGCAGTATCTCCCGTAATAACCAATAGGGAGAAAAGAGTTTCAAGCGGTTCTTACAAAGTGCCTTTTTTCAAAAGAGGAGAACTTAAATTCAGAAAATGGAGACATCTTGATTTTCAAAAAGAGCGATTTTTATATACTCTTTTCTGCTCCGGAGGCTCGGTTTTAATAGATAAAAAAAAATTTTTACACTTACAAGGCTTTCATCCCATTTTCAAACCGTTTTACTATGAAGATACCGATTTAGGCATAAGAGCATGGAAAAAAAACTGGAAAAGCTATTTTGCTTCAAATGTATCGGTGATACATGACCATCAGTCAACAATTAACAAATTCTACAAAAAATTTTATATAAAAACGGTTATGAGAAGAAACAGGTTTTTTCTTCTTTGGAGCAATCTTCAGACAAAATATCTTTTATTTGTCCATTGTCCCAATATTTTTCTCAGGATAATAAGTTACTCTTTAAAGCTTGATTTCTCTTATATTGCCGGATTGTTAAAAGCTTTGCGGCATTTAAGGAAAGTGGCGATAAAAAGAAAAAACGAAGCTCAGAATATTTTTGAAATATCGGAAAAAATCAACAGAGATTTCAACAGGCTCAGACCTCTCTGATACCGTTTGACGCTACAATAATTTCGGGATGCTCTCTGTAATAACTCCACTTCAGACGTTTTCGTCTTTTTTTGTCAAAAACATCTTTCTTTTCCGTTCCTCTCTCATGATGCAGATGATACGCTTTTATGCTGAAATTAACGGGAATCCTTTTTGCCCCTGACAAAACAAGCCTTTTAAACAAGTCTGAATCTTCTCCGCGCATTGTGAAAGTATTGTCAAACCCGTTAACGGATAAAAAGGTATCTTTTCCTATTGCAAAATTGCCTCCGTATCCTTTAGGATATTTAACTCCGCTGTGTTTATAATAGAAAAATTTGACATATCTGTAAAAAAGAGACAATCTTGTTTTCAGGTCAAAACTTTTTCTTATTATTTCAATTGCTTCGAAGTATGAAATATCCCTTCTCCCAAGTATCAAATCACTAATTTTTTGTCCAATGTAAACAGCATCACCTGTTAAAAAGAAACGGTTATACTTTGTTTTGAATTTGTCGTAATATTTAATATACTTGCTAAGTAAATCAAGCTCGGGGACAACGTCACAATCAAGAAAAACAAGTAATTCTCCCGTGCTTTCCTTTGCCGCTTTGTTCAATATAAGGGTTTTTCTGAACCCTTTATCTTCATGCCAAACATGTTTTATCGCAAACTTTCCGGAAAAAATTTTAATGATTCTTTTTATATTGTTAAGACTCTCACCACTGCTACCATCATCTGCAACAATAATTTCAAGGTCTTTAATTTTTCCGTTGCAAACACCTTCCAAACATCTGTAAAAATGTTTATATCTGCCATAAACAGCTATAATCACTGATATTTTCATATATAATCAATTATCATGCAGTTTTTTTGTTGTCAAGATAAATTATTTTCATATTGCAAAGATATTCATATTGAAGTAATAATCTAAAATGGAGCTTTCAACAGAGCTTATAGTTAAAAACGAATTGAAAAATTTGGAAATTTTACTTCCTTCCCTTAATATGTTTTCTGACGAAATTGTCATTGCAGACACAGGCTCAAAAGATAACA
>CAZLFW010000241.1:0-7049 GCA_964559045.1 uncultured bacterium | reverse complement strand
TATCTATTAAAGGTGCGAAACTTGAGTTTATTATTAGTCATGTCTGTTTCCTTTGGGAAAATTTTAAATGGAGAAACTTTTTCTAAAAACAGAAAATTTATTTTTTGAAACAATTTTGTCAAGAGAGAGGCAGATATGACTTTTAACTCTTCCTTACTAAACAGCTACTGGATTGATTGTCCCATCTACCATATAAAAAATTGACTTTTTCTATTCTTTATTTTAATTTAAATTTAAGAATTATTTTTATAGGATCGTAGACATTATGAAAAAATTTGGATTTTTAACTTTGGCAATATTTTTTTTATCAATGAATCTTTTTGCGGATGACATAAATTTTTTGGAAAAATACGGACAGATAAAACCTACCGCTTTTGGAGAAACAATTCATGGAATAATACAAGATTTCAATGCGCACGGCAAAAAGCTTATAGCTCTCACTTTTGATGCTTGCAGCGGCAAATACGACAAAGAATTAATAAATTTTCTGAAACAACACAATTTCAAGGCAACTCTTTTTTTAAGCGGAAGATGGCTTGACCTTCATCCGAAACTTGCCAGACAGTTAAGTAAAAGCAAACTTTTTGAAATTGAAAATCACGGACTTATGCACAAGCCTTTAACTGTTAACGGCAGAAGCGCTTATGGAATAAAAGGCACTGAAAACATTTCAGAGGTTGTTAAGGAAATAATGGCTAATGCAAAAAAAATATACGATATTACAGGCATAAAAACAAAATTTTTCAGAGCAGGCACAGCCAATTACGATGATATTGCAATTAAAATAGCCAATGACCTTGGTTTTCAAATAATAGGATTCAATGTTAACGGAGATTACGGAGCAACAGCAAAAAAAGAGGTAATATATAAAAATGTTGTATCAGCGAAGCCTGGTTCAATAATTTTGGCACACATGAACCATCCTGAAAAAGAAACTTACGAGGGTTTCAAAAAAGCACTTATACATCTGCAAAAAAAAGGTTTTAAATTTGTAAAACTGGAAGAGGTTATCAAACCTCTCCGCTGAAAAGCTCCTTAACTTTTTCAAAAAATGATTTTTCTTTACTGTGGTGTGAATTGTTTTCACTCTCTTTTTCAAATTCAATTAACAGTTCTTTCTGTTTTTTGGTTAATTTTTTTGGAATCTCCACGTTTACCTTTATGTGAAGGTCTCCTTTGAAATTACTGTTTAAACGGGGAAGTCCTTTTCCTCCGAAAGTAAAAACTTTTCCCGAATGCGTGCCTGCGGGAATTTTAAGCTTTATTTTCTCTTTTAATGTGGGAACTTCTATTTCAGTTCCAAGAACAAGTTTTCCGAAACTAACAGGCACTTCACATATTAAATCTGCATTATTCCTTTTGAATATAGGATGGTCTTTAACTGAAAGGTCTATATATAAATCTCCTTGTTCACCGTTTTCAGTTCCGTGATTCCCTTCGTATCTCAATCTTAACCTATTGCCTGTCTCAACACCTGCCGGTATCTTTACTTTTATTTTAGCATCTTTTTGTATTCTTTTTCTACCTCTGCAATGAGAACAAAAATCTTTTATGATTTTACCTTCACCTGCACATCTTGGACAGGTTCTTGCAATTGTAAAAAATCCCTGCTTGATTCTAACAGTGCCCGAACCTCCGCAGTCAGGACATGAAGTAACTGATGATACGTCTTTGGCTCCTGTGCCTCCGCAGAAATGACACGTTTCCAAACGTGGTATTTTAATAACTTTTTCCGTTCCAAATGCAGCTTCTTCAAATTCCAGTTCAAGAGTATACTTTAAATCCTCACCTCTTGTCCCAGCTTTCCTTCTGCCTGACGTATGACCTCCAAAAAGGTCTTCAAATGCGGAACCGAAAAAATCCTCAAATATGGATGAAGCGTCAAAATCAAATCCGCCTCCGCTGAATCCTCCGCTGCCGTTGTTGAAATCAGTGGTCCCGTATCTGTCATACATTGCACGTTTTTCAGGGTCGCTTAAAACAGCGTAAGCTTCGTTAACCTCTTTAAATTTTTCTTCGGCAGCTTTGTCTCCAGGATTTTTATCAGGATGATATTTTATAGCCAATCTCCTATAGGCTTTTTTTATTTCAACTTCCGAAGCGTTTCTGTTAACTTCCAGAATCATATAATAATCTTTTGCCATATTTCAACATCCCCTAAAATTTTATAATTTTATGCACAAAAAAAAGAAGAGATAAGTATCCTACTTACCTCTTCTGAAAAATTTTTTCAACCAAATTTAATTATATGCCTCAACTTGATTTTTTATCATCCTTAACCTCTTCAAAATCAGCATCAACAACATCTTCATCTTTGGAAGCCTGTGCACCGCCTGTTTCACTCTGTGCGCCTCCGGATCCTTGAGCGCCTCCACCTTGCTGTGCATACAAATGCTCTGCCAGTTTGTATGATGCTTGTGTGAGCTCATTAACAGCAGCTTCTATCTCTGACTTATTGTCACTGCTGTCTTTGATTTTTTTAAGTTTTTCAAGTGCGTCTTCTATCTTTTTCTTGTCATCTGCGGAAATTTTATCTCCAACATCTTTTAATGTTTTCTCTGTTGTATACACCAAAGTATCAGCCTGATTTTTTATTTCAATAAGCTCTTTTTTCTTTTTGTCTTCTTCTGCGTGCATCTCAGCTTCTTTAACCATTTTTTCTATTTCTTCTTCTGTTAACCCGCTTGAAGCTGTAATTCTAATTGACTGTTCTTTGCCTGTTGCTTTGTCTTTTGCGCTAACATGCACAATACCGTTTGCATCTATATCAAAAGTTACCTCTATCTGAGGAACTCCTCTCGGTGCAGGTGGAATACCTATGAGCTCAAATTGTCCCAGAGTTTTATTGTCTCTTGCCATTTGCCTTTCACCTTGCAACACGTGTATTCCCACAGATGTCTGATTGTCAGCGGCAGTTGTGAATATCTGAGATTTTTTAACGGGAATTGTGGTATTTCTCTCTATTATTTTGGTAAATACTCCACCCAATGTCTCAATCCCAAGAGACAGAGGAGTAACATCAAGAAGCAGCACGTCTTTAACGTCACCTTTTAAAACAGCTCCTTGAATTGCAGCTCCTATTGCCACAACTTCATCAGGGTTAATGCCTTTGTGCGGCTCTTTGCCGAATATCTCTTTTACTTTGTTCTGAACAGCAGGCATTCTTGTCATTCCGCCCACCAATAGAACTTCATTTATGTCGTTTGCTCCAAGTCCGGCGTCTTTTAAAGCGTTTAAACAAGGTTCTTCAAGTCTTTTCAGCAAATCTTCAACAAGCGATTCGAATTTTGCCCTTGTTATTTTCATTTGTAAATGTTTGGGACCTGAGCTGTCAGCAGTGATAAAAGGCAAATTGATTTCCGTTTCCATAACAGTTGACAGCTCGTGCTTGGCTTTTTCTGCCGCTTCTTTCAAACGCTGCAAAGCCATTTTATCGCTTCTCAAATCAATGCCGTTATCTTTTTTAAATTCATCGGCAATATAGTCTATAAGAGCCTGATCAAAGTCTTCGCCTCCGAGGAATGTATCTCCATTGGTGGATTTGACTTCAAAAACTCCTTCGCCTATTTCAAGAATAGATACGTCAAATGTTCCTCCTCCCAAGTCGAAAACAGCTATTTTTTCATCTTTTTTCTTGTCCAGTCCGTATGCAAGAGACGCCGCAGTTGGCTCGTTAATTATCCTTAATACGTTAAGCCCCGCTATTTTACCTGCATCTTTGGTTGCTTGTCTTTGACTGTCATTAAAGTATGCAGGAACAGTTATAACAGCATCGGTAACTTCTTCTCCGAGATATTCTTCTGCAGTTTGTTTCATCTTCTGGAGTATAAATGCAGATATTTGCTGAGGACTGTAATCTTTGCCTCTTATCTGCACCCAAGCATCTCCGTTAGAAGCTTTTACTATTTTATACGGCGACAGCTTTATTGCTTTTTGAACTTGTGCATCATCGTATTTTCTTCCTATTAATCTTTTTACTGCAAAAATAGTATTTTCCGGGTTTGTGACACCTTGTCTTTTCGCAAGCTGTCCAACGAGCTTTTCATCTTTATCTGTAAAAGCAACAATTGAAGGTGTAGTTCTGTTGCCCTCGGAGTTTACAATTACCTTAGGCTCGTTACCTTCCATTACAGATACGCATGAGTTGGTTGTCCCCAAATCTATTCCTATAACTTTACCCATTTTCCAATCCTCCTGTTTTTTTCTTTAAGTTAGTTATTTAATGTTAATTGTCAACATCATTATCTTTTTTTTCGGTATTTTTCGAAACAGCTACGAGAGAAGGCCTCAGCAGTCTGTTTTTAAAAGTATACCCTTTTTGCATCTCTTCCACCACTGTGTTTGAAGGATGCTCATTGTTTTCCATTAGAGTCATTGCTTCATGATAATTGGGGTCAAAAGGTTTATGCAATGCATCAACCTCTTTAACATCATATTTTTCGAGAATTTTTTTGAAATTTGTAAGGATTAGTTCAACTCCTTTTATAAAATCATCAATATTAGCTTCTTCATCTGCATGTGTAACTGCTCTTTCCATATTGTCAATTACTGGAAGCAAGTCTTTTAACAAGTTTTCATTGGCATATTCGAGAAACTCTTTTTTTTCTTTCTCAAGCCTTTTTTTCATATTTTCCGTTTCAGCAAGTAGCCTGAGATATTTGTTGTTCAACTCTTCTATTTCTTTATTTTTCTCTTCTATAAGATTTTCCAATTCCTTAACCTTGTCCGTTTCGTTTTGCACCTGATTTTCATTTTGATTTTCCTGTTTATTTTTCTTTTCTTTTTCAGACATTAACTCAACCTCCTGAATTTGTCATTTAATACAGTTGTTATGATTTGTGCGGCACAATCAACAATTGGAATAATAGTGTCGTATTTCATTCTCAAAGGACCTATTACACCCAAGCTTCCCAAGATCACACCGTTTTTAGAGTATGAAGATGTAATAACACTTAAATTTTCAAACTCCTGACTTCGGGAACCTATGAAAATTTGAATTCCCGGAGTTTTAATGCTTTTATCTATCATATCAAGAACTTTGTTTTTCTCGTCAAAAATAGCAAGAAGTTTTTTTAGTCCTTCCATATCTTCTTTGAAATAGTCGCTCTTAATAAAGTTTTTCAGTCCTTTAATAACAATATCTTTGTGTATAGAGGAATCTGTCCATTCAATGGAGGAAAACTTATCAATAAGGTGACTAATTTTTCTGTTAAAACTGTTCTTAATCAATTCCAATTCATCCAAAATCCCTTTTTTAACTTCAAAAATGCTTCTGTTGGAAAACTTATCGTTTAAATACATGCTAAGCTTATTTAATTCATATTGAGACACATTTGAATCCATTTCCAAAATTTTATTTTGAACCTGCCCAAGCTCATTTACTATTATAACAAGAACCCTTTTTTCTCCCAGTTTTAAAAATTCAATATGTTTCAATGATGACATTCTTATGTCAGGCACAATTACCACACTTACACAGTTAGTTATATTTGAAATAATATCAGATACTCTGCTGCAAATACTCGATAGTTTCAACTCTTCTCCCTGAACCGACTCCATAACCTTTTGACGCAATTCATCGGATATATCCCTTACCTGAATCAACGAGTCCACATAATATTGCAATGCCGCTTTAGTGGGCACTCTCCCCGCTGAAGTGTGAGGTTGAAAAAGATAACCTGCATCTTCAAGGTCAGCCATAATATTTCTAATTGTTGCAGGGCTGAGCTTCATATTGTATTTTTTCACAAGAGTTCTTGAGCCCACAGGCTCACCAGTGTCAATGTATTCGTTAATAACGTATTGCAGTATGTTGTTCATCCTTTCCGTTAACAAATCATTCATGAATAAATCCTTTTGAACCTTTTAAAAAGCTCTTAAATAAATTTAGTAATGCTTCCCAATTTGTCAAGTAAGGATATTTTTAAAAAAATTTTTCAAATCTATAAATTAATCTTGAATTAAAAACTAAAATTGCTTATAATTAAAAGTGATATGAAAAAAAATATAATATCCAACAGATTTTATAATTTTTTCAAATTAGAAGCTTTCAGCGGAATTCTTTTGATTCTCATTACATTATTTGCAATAATAGCTGCAAATTCACCTATCAACCAAATGTATCATCATTTTATACACTTGAAATTAGGAGTTAAAATTGGAAATTTACAATTTGTAAAATCCCTTTCCCACTGGGTGAACGACGCATTAATGGCAATATTTTTTGTTGTTGTTGGACTTGAAATAAAAAGGGAAGTGCTCATAGGAGAGCTTTCTACGGTTAGAAAAGCTTTGCTTCCAATGTTTGCAGCCATAGGAGGGATGATTGTCCCAGCTTTGATATATTTTTTCATTAACAGAGGAGAATCAACCGCAATAGGATGGGGAATTCCCATGGCAACGGACATTGCTTTTGCTCTTGGAATTTTATCATTAGCCGGAAAAAAATTTCCTTTGTCTCTTAAAGTTTTTCTAACTGCTTTTGCAATTATTGACGACATAGGAGGTGTTATAGTAATAGCTGTTTTTTACTCTTCCCATATCTATTACAATTTTCTTGCTTTGGCATTTGCGGTTTTTATTATAATGCTTGTTTTCAATTTTATGAAAGTCCACAATCCTGTTCCTTATTCCATTGCAGGGATAATAATGTGGTTTTTTATGTTTAAATCAGGTGTTCACGCAACATTGGCGGGTTTGCTTACAGCCTTTGCAATACCTGCAAAAGGAGCAGTTAATATTAAACAGTTTCTTCGGGAAATAAAAATAGTTATCAAAAAAATAGAGAAAAAACCTCTGGATAATATGAATCCCCTACTTGTGGGTAAAAAAACCGCGCCTGAGATTCAAACAATTGAGGAAGTGACTCATGACTTTATCCCTCCTCTTTTAAAGATAGAACACACTTTGCATCCATGGGTTACTTTTGCAATTCTTCCTTTTTTTGCTTTTGTAAATGCAGGATTGGAACTTGACGGGAACTTTTCACAGATGATTTTCAACAAAGCTTCTCTCGGTATTATTTTGGGACTTGTATTGGGAAAACAAAT
>CAZLFW010000240.1:0-5167 GCA_964559045.1 uncultured bacterium | reverse complement strand
TGATTTGACAGATTTTTTAACAAAAGGTGAGCGTAAATTAGGCGATTGGTTTAAAAAAAATCAGGCATTGGAAGTTGATTTTTCAGATTATGAGTCAATGTTTACAAATTTAAACACTCAACAAGACTTTGAAAAATCTACCCAAGTAGTAAAAAACTTTACAATGAGTGGTTAATTTTTTATCGAGAGATTTTTTGTTTAATTTTTTTGATTTTTAGATTGACTAAAGTTATATGTTTCACTATAATTCACCGCTTGTTCCTTGATAGCTCAGTTGGTAGAGCAACGGACTGTTAATCCGTTTGTCGCTGGTTCGAGCCCAGCTCGGGGAGCCATACATTTATTACATATGCAATTATACTTGCATTTATACTTGCATTATCTGCTACAAGTTCAAGAGTGGTTTTATCATACATTTTTAAGCCTTTATTACCATCTGCTATAAAAAGATATTTATCATTATACTCTATGTCATAAGTCTGACCATCTGTATTTACTCCGCCTACTTCTGCCAATGGAAAACCTATTTCATCTTTTGCAAGAGGATTGGATTGTCTGAGAAATTCTTGAAGGTTTGTAAGAGAATCATTATCTATATCAGCATTTGGATTATTAATATTATACATCTGCTCCCAAGAACCCATTATGCCATTGCTGTTTGTATCTGTAAAAGCAAAAAGATTTACAGAACAAGCCATCGCAAAAATCACACATAATAAAAAAAATTTTCTCATTTTTCCCTCCATGTAATCTGATAGGCATTGTTTGTTGTGATTTATTTTATCAAAATTTTTCATAACTGTCTGTATTTGAAATCACATTTTATAAAATTTTTTTAAAATGTCCATAGGGAAAATCCCTATGATACAAATACATATTTTTACTGTGCAAATGTTTTATTTCGGTTTAAAGGGGTATACTCTGCAAACGCATTTTACCAAACGAAAAAATGGTTTTCTTTTTTTAAAATTGAGTTTTTTCCGTTTGAAATAAAATTTTATTGCATCTTTGTTAAAACCATAAAAGACTTGAAGTATTCTTAAAAATGTTTTATTTGAATAATTAAAAAATTCGGAGTAGGCTATGAAATATCTGATTTTACTTGCCGACGGCATGGCAGGCTGGAAACTGAAAGAATTGGACGGTAAAACCACTCTTGAAGCTGCTGATACACCTTTTATGAATAAGCTTGCTTCACAAGGTGAAGTTGGCATGGCTCATACTGTTCCCCAAGGCATGGAGCCGGGAAGCGACATAACCAACATGAGTTTGTTCGGTTACGCGCCTGAAAAGTATTATACAGGGAGAGCTCCTCTTGAGGCTTTGAGCATGGGGATAAACCTCGGTGAAACAGATGTTGCTTTCAGGTGTAACCTTGTTAACCTGCTTCATTACGAAGGCAGGGTGTATATGCACGATTATTCCGCAGGCCATATTACAACAGAGGAAGGGAATGAGCTTATAAAAGGTTTGGACAACCTTCTTAAACTGGACAATATAAAATTTTTCCCGGGAATAAGCTACAGGAATATTATGGTTTATTACAATTGTCCTGAAACCGTTGAAAAGGAGAAACTCTATCCTCCTCACGATATAATAGGCAAAGAGGTTAAGGATTATCTTCCCGATAATTGGGCGTCCAATGAAATTGTGTGGCTCATGACCCAGTCGCAGACTTTTTTTTATCAGCACAGCATAAATAAAAAAAGGATAGAGCAGCAGAAGCTTACTGCCAATTCCATTTGGCTTTGGGGGCAGGGTAGAAAGCCTGATTTTCCCGATTTCAAATCCAAGAACAGTTTGGACGGTGCTGTTATAGCGGCAGTTGACCTGATTAAAGGTATAGGAGAAGCAGCAGGTCTTGAAAATATAAATGTGGAAGGTGCAACAGGTTATCTTGATACCAATTACAGAGGCAAAGCTGATGCAGCTTTGAAAGCTCTCGAATCGAAAGATTTTGTTTATCTTCATGTTGAAGCAAGTGACGAAGCCGGGCATGAAGGAAGTTTTGAAAATAAGATAAAAGCCATAGAGTATTTTGATGAAAAAATAGTAGGTTATCTGTATGAAAACCTTAAATCACAAGGGATTGAATTTAAGTTTCTCATTACAGCGGATCATCCCACTCCTGTGGAGAAGAGGACTCATACTTCCGAACCTGTTCCCTTTATTATTTTTTCTTCTGAACAGGATAAAAGCAGCGGCAGTGTAAACTTCTCGGAAGACTTTGCTGAAAACAGCGGTGTTACAGTTAACTCAGGTGTGGAGCTTTTTGAAAAATTACTTAAATAACAATTAAATTTTCGGAGGATAAATTGAAACCCATAAAATTAATCTTTTTTACCGGAGGAGTTGTTTCTTCTCTTGGAAAAGGACTTGCAGGAGCGTCTCTTGGAGCACTTCTCGAAGCAAGGGGTTTGTCAGTGGGAATGACAAAACTCGACCCTTACATTAACGTTGATCCCGGGACAATGAATCCTTTTCAGCACGGAGAGGTTTACGTTACCGAAGATGGCGCTGAGACAGATTTGGATTTGGGACATTATGAGCGTTTTACAAATTCCAAAATTTCCAAAAAGAGCAATTATACAACAGGAAAGATATACGAAGCTGTTTTAAACAAGGAGCGTAAAGGAGAGTATCTCGGAGGCACTGTTCAGGTAATTCCTCATATTACCAATGAGATAAAATCTTCCATTCTTAACAGCCTTTGCGACATTGACGTTGGAATTGTTGAAATAGGAGGCACTGTGGGAGATATTGAAAGTTTGCCTTTTCTTGAAGCAATAAGACAGCTTAAAAACGATATGGGTAAAGATAATGTGCTTTATATTCACTTGACCCTTGTGCCGTATCTCAAAGCAGCAGGGGAGCTGAAAACAAAGCCCACTCAACACAGCGTTAAAGAGCTGCGTGCAATTGGTATTCAGCCTGACATAATTATCTGTAGGACAGAAATGCCGTTAAACGATGATATAAAAAGGAAAATTTCTCTTTTCTGTAATGTTGAAAAGCAGAGTGTAATCACTGCTGTTGATGTTGAAAGTATATACGAGGTTCCGCTTAATCTGCATAAGGAAGGGCTTGACGATAAAGTAATAGAAAAATTGAATATTTGGACAGGGGCTCCTAAGCTTGAAAAATGGGAAAAAATCATTAAACTGCTGAAAAATCCCGTTGTTGAAATTACAATAGGTTTGGTGGGTAAATACGTTGATTTGAAAGAATCTTACAAGAGCCTTCACGAAGCGCTTGTTCACGGAGGAATAGGTAACAACTGCAAAGTAAACATTAAATACATAGAATCGGAATCATTGACAAAAGAGAATGCAGATGAGGTTTTAAAGGATGTTCACGGGATTCTTGTTCCCGGAGGTTTCGGAGAAAGAGGCATTGAAGGGAAAATCGTTGCAATTACTTATGCACGTGAAAACAAGGTTCCTTTTTTCGGCATTTGTCTCGGAATGCAGCTTGCGGTTATTGAATTTGTCCGTAACGTTGCAGGTCTGAAAGATGCCAACAGCACCGAATTTAACAAAAAAACCAAAAATCCCGTTATATATCTAATGGAGCAGTGGGTGGACAGTGAAAATCATATTCAATACAGAGACGAAACAACTGACCTTGGAGGCACAATGAGGCTCGGTGCTTATAACTGCATTTTGGATAAAGATTCGGTTACTTTTGAAGCTTATAAAAAAGAGAGTATTTTTGAAAGGCACAGGCACAGATACGAATTTAACAACAGTTACAGAAAGGTTCTGGAGGATAACGGCATGAGAATAGTGGGGCTTTCTCCTGACAAAGAACTTGTTGAAGTAGTTGAAATAGATGAACATCCGTGGTTTGTGGGATGTCAGTTTCATCCCGAGTTCAAATCAAAGCCTGTGGAGCCGCATCCGCTTTTTAAAGCTTTTATCAAAGCTGCCATAGAATACAAATAAAGGGGAAGAGAAGATAAAAAACAATTTTTTCGTAATAGCTGGTCCTTGTGTAATAGAGAGCAGGGACATCTGTTTTGAAGTTGCTGCAAAAATAAATGATATTTGCAAATCGCTTGATATTGCGTATATTTTCAAGTCTTCTTTTGACAAGGCGAACAGGAGTTCCGTATCTTCTTTTAGAGGACCGGGTATTGAAAAAGGATTGGAAATATTATCCGAAATAAAAAATACCCTTAAAATCCCTGTTACCACTGATGTTCATGAAACCTTTCAGGTTGATATTGTGTCAAAGGTTGTTGATGTAATACAGATCCCCGCTTTTCTGTGCAGACAGACAAATCTTTTGCTTGCAGCGGGAAGAAGCGGAAAAACGGTTAATGTTAAAAAAGGGCAGTTCCTTTCGGGAACTGATATGAAAAATGTTGTATCCAAATTGGAATCCACAGGTAACAGAGACATTATTTTAACCGAACGCGGAAATATGTTCGGATACAATAATCTTGTGGTTGACATGAGAAACATTGCCATACTCGGAGAGTTTGGTTATCCGGTTGTGTTTGACGCAACTCATTCGGTGCAGCTTCCAGGTGCAACAGGCAGTTGTTCCGGAGGCAACAGGGAATTTATAGTGCCTCTTGCCAAAGCTGCTGTTGCAGCAGGAGCCAACGGGGTGTTTATGGAAGTTCATCCTGAGCCTGAAAAAGCTTTATGCGACGGTGCAAATTCGCTTTGTCTCGAAGATTTTGAAAGTGTTGTGAAGCAGTTGTATGAAATATATAAAATTGTTAATGCAAATACATATTAGGATTTAGTGTTTTTTAATGACTGCGAATAACAACGAATTACAATGTTTATCGACTATTGACTAATTCAACTTTGAACTAACAACTTTGAACATTGAACGAAATTGTCGTATCACGTTTTACGTTGATATGTTTTGGATTTGATATTTTGAATTTTCGGATTTTTTTCGAATTTCGATATTCGGATTTAACTTTGAACCTTGAACTAATATAAGAGGAGCAGTTATGGAAAGATATTTTAGAGGTGAAAAATTAATAGACAGAGAAGAAAATATAAAGTTCCTATTAGACTGGTTTGAAAAACTGCCCAAAGAAATACTGTGGATATACGGTCCCAAAACAAGCGGCAAAACCACATTAATCGAATATGTTGTTGAAAATGAGCTTTTTGAAGATTTCTGGAAATTTAAGCCCAAGAAG
>CAZLFW010000239.1:0-2917 GCA_964559045.1 uncultured bacterium | reverse complement strand
ATTTTGTGAAATTAGCGATTAATAAATTTTTAAATGAGAATGTCAGGTATTGTTGTGAAAAATAGGCGTAATTACTTACACAAGGTATAATGATTAAGATTAATAATGCAATTATACATAATTTTTTATTCTTCATTTTTTGGGTTATACAGGATATTTTTGAATGTTTATTATGAATATGAATGATAAGACATCAATTATCAAAATTTAATAAGTGAAAAAATATCCAAACCTTTAAGATTTTTTCTGCCTTCCAAAAATTCAAGCTCACACAAAAAACAGCATTCCACAATATTTGCTTTAAGCTTTTTAATCATTTCAGCAGTTGCCTTAACTGTCCCTCCTGTTGCAAGCAAGTCATCAACTATAAGCACGTTTTCTCCTTTTTCAATGGCATCAAGATGAATTTCCAATGTGTCTGTTCCGTATTCAAGCTCATAAGTTGCCTGAATGGTTTTATAAGGCAGTTTTCCTTTTTTTCTTACAAGCACCACTCCTTTGCATAATTTATAGGCAAGAGCGGAACCCACTATAAAACCTCTTGCCTCTATCCCTACAATTTTGTCTATCTTTTTGTCAATGTAACGATAAGAGAGCAGGTCAACAGCTTTTTGAAACGATTCACCGTCTGCAAGAAGTGTGGTAATATCTTTGAAAACAATTCCTGCTTTTGGAAAATCTTTAATATCTCTGATTTTATCCTTTAAAGAAATCATATTTATCCCTCGTATAATTCTTTTTTATGTTTTTTTAAATAAAATTTTAATTTTCTCAAAGCTTTTTCTTCTATCTGCCTGATTCTTTCTTTTGTAAGATTCAATACGTTGCCAACTTCGTCGAGAGTCATAGGATGTTGATTAATCAATCCATATCTAAGAATAATAACTGTTCTTTCTTTTTCATTGAGATAGCTTAACCAGTTAAGAATCTTTTCTATGATTTCCTTTTTTTCGTAACTGTCAAAAGGAGTGTCTGTTTCTTTATTTGAAATGATTTCTTCAAAAGTAAAATTATCGTCTCCATTTAAACTTTGATTATATGACAAAGCTTCCTGATTGGTAATAATTAAGCCCTCTATTTTATTTATATCTATGCCTATTTCGTTTGCAGCTTCCTTCCTGTTGTTTGCATTGTAAAAATCGTGTGAAGTATCACCGTTAGTGTGAAGCACTTTAAGAAAAGATTTGAGTAAGTCAACAGCATGAACAGGAAGTCTTATAATTTTGGAATTATTTAAAATGGCTCTTTTAATGGATTGTTTAATCCACCATGAAGCGTAAGTTGAAAATTTAACACCCTTTGAAGCGTCGAATTTGCCTACAGCTTTGATAAGACCTATATTTCCTTCGGAAATTAAATCTTGGAGAGGAATACCGTATCCTGTAAAGTTTTTAGCAATAATAACCACTAATTTTAAATGAGATTTTAAAAGCTTTTCTTTAGCTTTTTCATCACCTTTCTCTATTTCTCCTATAAGTTTTTTTTCTTCTTCAAGAGTTAAGGCGGGCTCTTTATTGATTTCTTTTAAGTATTTTGATAATATTTCGTTACTTTTTCCGTTGTCATTGTCATTAATAAATTTTTTAACCATTATCTATGTATTTGTTATATTTATTTGATGTGAGGCATTTTGCCCTTTTTCTTATTTCAAAATATATTGCATGTTTTCTGTAAGCGTAGCCAAGTTGTTCACCTTGATTTACATAGTCTCCTTTTGATACTTTCACGTGTTTTAAAAAAGCATAAGTAGTTGTGTATCTGTTACTGTGCCTTATAATAACCACATTTCCAAAATATTTTAAAAAACCTGAAAAAATTACTTTTCCATCCTGCGCACAACGGACTTTTAAATTATTTGTTTTTGGCTTAATGAAGATACCTTTAAAAATTCTTTTTCTAAAAGTTTTCCCGTTTATAATGGGATTAATAAATTTTCTGTTTTTCCTGTGTCTCTTTTTTGGTTTATATCTGTTAAGAATTTTCTCAAGCGAATTTATATCATAATAACCTTTATAAGAAATTTTTGCAAGTCTATTTTCTCCGGAAAATAGCAAAGTAACAAAAAAACAAATAAAAACAATAAGATATAATACTGTTTTTTTCATATACTTTGTATCGGATTAAAGATTCAAAACTTTAACTGTTTTTTTCAAATCTTTAACCGACTTGATTTTTATAACTCCCGGTATATCCCAACTATGCAAAGAATATACTTTTTTATTGTTTTTTAAACCTATTGAAATTTCTGATAAGGTTCCGTAACCTCCCCCTACTGCAATTAAAAATGAGCTTGTTGTGGAAATTATTATATTTCTTGCATGTCCCATGTTGGTGGCAATTGGAATGGAAACAAACTTGTTTGCAGTATTTATATCATTGCCGGGTAAAATTCCTATTGTAGTTCCGCCATGTTCAACTGCACCTTTGCAACTTGCTTCCATTACACCGAACAAGCCTCCGCAAATGAGAATGTTTTTACTTTCTGCGATTAGTTTTCCAACATGATAAGCTATGTCGTATATCTCTTCATTGCATTTTCCCGCACCTATCACTCCTATAATCGCCATGAAGCCCCCTGAATAATTAAATTCGAATATCGAAATTCGAAACATATTAGTTCAAGGTTCAAAGTTATTAGTTCAAAGTTATTAGTTCAAAGTTATGACATATCGCATTTATAGTAATTAATTGTAATTAGTTATATTTAAAAATACCAAATCCTAACCCCTAAATCTTATTTTGCCGTTACAAAATTGCATTCGTCGATAACGGTTTCAGAAAATTTGTTTTTATCAAATGTCGCTTTAATAAGCAGTTGAGTGTTTTGTTTAATCAGAGGAAAGATTATTATGCCTCTGCCGGTATCAAGTTGTTCAAAAAGTTTTTCAGGATAAGATTGTAATGCTGCCGTTACCAT
>CAZLFW010000238.1:0-6906 GCA_964559045.1 uncultured bacterium | reverse complement strand
CATTAAAAAAAACAAAAATTAACTGGGGAATTTTAAGGACCATAAGGTGGGGATTTTTTCTTGACATTAACACTCTTTTATCAAATATAATTTTTTTCCGAATAATCAGCACTTTCAAAAAAATTTAAGTATGAAGATTTTTACATATATGATATTTATAACATTTTTAAGCATTTATTATTAGAGTGTTTTATAACCTTTGACTTTGTATTAAAGGATAAGGTTCATATATAAAATAATTGAAATTTATAAAGCGTTAAATACAATCTCATTAAAATTAAATAATTTCAATGAGAAAAGATTAACAAAATAATACCTTGATTTTTTACAAATTAAATTGTATACAGTATCCAATAAAACATTGAGAGGTTATTATGATAGAAATCAGATTTCACGGAAGAGGCGGTCAGGGAGCGGTTACATCTGCGGAAGTTATTGCTACCGCTGCAATTAACAGTGGTAAATTTGCTCAAGCTTTTCCGAGTTTCGGACCGGAAAGACGAGGAGCTCCGGTTATTGCTTTTTCACGAATAGCTGACGAAAAAATTCTTAACAGAACCAAAATATACAATCCTGATATTGTTATAGTGCTTGATCCAAGCATTATGAAAATAGTTGATGTTACGTCAGGTATCAAGGAAAACGGGCTTGTGGTTGCAAATACCGCAAAATCTCCCGAAGAGCTGAAAGCGGAGTTTAACAAGAATGTGAAAGTGGCAACTGTTAATGCCACTCATATAGCATTGGAGGTTTTAAAAAGACCTATTACAAACATTATCATGATTGGAGCGGTTCTTAAAATAGAGCCTCTTATATCTATAGATTCTCTTGTATCTCCTCTTGAATCACGTTTCGGAAAAATTGCCGCCAAAAATATAGAAGCATGTAAAATAGCTTACGAAAAAGTAAAATTTACAAATTAAAAATAAAGGAGAAAAAATTGAAGTGGCCTGTAAAAAACATTGAAGAAATAACATGGCGTGACCTTGAACTTGGTGGTGCCATTACCGAGCCGGGAAGTTCTCGGTTTTACAAGACAGGAGACTGGAAGTCTTTCAAACCTGTTGTGGATAAGAATAAATGTATAAAATGCGGATTATGTTATATATTTTGTCCTGATGCAGCTATTTACGAAGATAATGAAGGTTTTTTCGTGGCTAATCTCGATTATTGCAAAGGATGCGGAATTTGTGCAAGCGAGTGTTACGTTCAATGTATAAAAATGGTTGAGGAGGAAGCATAATGTCAAAAAGAGTTGGTATAGAAGTATCTTTGGGGGTCAGCGAAGCAGTGAAGCTTGCAAATGTTGACTGTATAGCAGCATATCCTATTACTCCTCAGACACATATAGTTGAGCATCTTTCCGAAATTGTTGCAGACGGAGATTTGGATGCCGAATTTATTCCAGTTGAGTCAGAGCATTCCGCAATGAGTGTTTGCTGTGGCTGTTCCGCAGCAGGTGCAAGAACTTACACGGCAACAAGTTCTCAAGGTTTGGCTTTAATGAGTGAAATTGTATATATAGTCCCTTCATTGAGACTCCCTATTGTGATGACAGTTGCAGACAGGTCATTGTCAGGCCCGATTAGTATTTGGAACGACCACACAGATGTTATGAGCGTCAGGGATTGCGGTTGGATACAATTTTTCGTTGAAAACGGTCAGGAAGCTTTTGATGCACATTTACAGGCATTTAAAATTGCTGAAAACAAAAATGTTCTGCTACCTGTTATGGTGCACATGGACGGATTTATTTTAACGCACATGATTGAGCCCATTGAGTTTTTAAATCAGGAAGAGGTTAATAAATTTTTATCTCCGGATTTCGAACCTGCATTACAGTTGAATCCTGAAAAACCTGTTACAATGGGTCCAGTTGGAATTCCCGAAATATACACTGAAGCAAAAAAATGTCATGATGCGGTTTTACACGATTCTAAAAATGCTATCCTTGAAGTTTGGAAAGAATTCGGTGATATTTTCGGAAGGTATTTTAATCCTGTTGAAACTTACAAAACCGATGATGCCGATGTTGTTCTCATTACAATGGGAAGTTACAGCGAAACAGCTACTCTTGCCATTGACGAACTGCGTAAAGAAGGAGAAAAAGCGGGATTGGTTAAAATAAGACTTTGGAGGCCTTTCCCATTTGATGAGTTTTTAAAATCCGTGGAAAATGTAAAAGGCGTAGGAGTTGTTGACAGAGCTGTTACTTACGGCACAAGCGGAGGGCCCGTTGGAATTGAAGTTAGAAACGCTCTTTACGATGTTTCTCAAAAGCCTGTTGTTACCGATTTTATTGCCGGATTAGCGGGAAGAGACGTTAAAATAAGCGATTTCAAATATATGTATCACCAAACCAAAGAGGCTGTTAAAAAAGGCAAAGCTTTGCCTTATCAATTCATAGGAGTAAGAGGATAATGGAAAAATACAACATATACTCGGCTAAATTATTACCAAAACATGAGATTTTATCATCTGGGCACAGGGCATGTCAAGGATGCGGAGAGCTGCTTGCGGTTAGACAGGTCTGTAAAGCCATAGGACCCGATTTGATTATTGCAAATGCAACAGGGTGCCTTGAAATAGTAACTTCTTCTTTTCCCGATACTGCATGGACAGTGCCGTGGATTCATGTTGCTTTTGAAAATGCAGCGGCAGTTGCTTCCGGAATAGAATCCGCCATTAAAGTGTTAAAAAGAAAAAGAAGATATCCTAATGACAGAGATATTAAAATAGTTGCTTTTGCAGGAGACGGAGGCACTGCGGATATTGGAATGCAGGCTTTAAGCGGTGCTCTTGAAAGGTATCATAACTTTATGTATGTTTGCTATGACAATGAAGCATATATGAATACCGGGATTCAAAGGTCGAGCTCAACCCCTTATTGTGCAACCACCACCACGTCTCCGTCTGGTAAAAAAAGTAAAGGTCAAAAAACCAATAAGAAAAATCTTCCTGAAATAGCTGCGGCACATAATATTCCTTATGTTGCCACTGCATGCCCTTCTTATCCTTTTGACCTTATGAAAAAGGCTCGTAAAGGTGTTGACATTGAAGGTCCCGCTTATTTGCACATATTTTCTCCGTGTCCAACAGGGTGGAGAACACTTCCTGACGATACGGTAAAATTGGGAAGACTTGCAGTTGAATCTGGAGTATTTCCTCTTTACGAAGTTGAATACGGAAATTACAAACTTACTTACAAACCTGAAGAGCTTATTCCTGTATCTCAATATCTCAAAGGTCAGGGACGTTACAGACATCTTTCAGAAGACGACATAAACGTTATTCAAGGTTTGGTTAATGACAACTACGATAAACTATTGAAAAAATGTGAGATTTAAAGGAGAGTGACATGGAATACATAGATAAAATTTTAAACAGATACCACAACAATTCTTCAAATATCATTGCCATTCTTCAGGACATGCAAGAAGAAGCAGGATATCTGAAAAGAGAGGATTTAATGACTTTATCCGAACGATTGGAAGTGCCTGTTGGAGATATTTACAGAATAGCCTCCTTTTTCAGAGCTTTCAGTCTGGTTCCGAGAGGGAAAAACATTGTCCAAGTATGTCTCGGCACAGCTTGTCATGTGCGTGGAGGAGATAAGGTATTGGGAGAGCTTGAAAGAAACCTTAAAATAAAAGCGGGAGACACAACCAAAGACGGAAAATTCACCCTTGAGACTGTTAACTGCCTTGGTGCTTGTGCTCTTGGTCCTATTGTTGTGGTTAACAACAAATATCACGGGAATGTGATTCCCAAAAAAGTTTCTGAAATTTTGTCGCAATACGAATAAAAGAATTAAAAGGGGATAGGCATGAAATTTACTTCAGTAAAAGATTTTCAGGATTATGTGAATAAAGTTAAAAAAGAGTATTCAGATAATAAAAAAATTTGCATAACCGTTTGCTCCGGAACGGGATGTCAGGCTCACGGAAGTGAAAATGTTGTTAATGCTTTGAAAAAAAGGATTGAGGAAAAGGGAATTTCCGACAAAGTGGAAATTAAAAGCACAGGCTGTCACGGTTTTTGTGAAAGAGGACCTCTGCTTGTAATAAACCCTCAAGGCGTTTTTTATGAAAAAATAAATCCGGATATGGTTGATGAAATTATAGATGAAACTGTTTTAAATGGAAAGATAATAGATAAATTTCTTTATAAAGACCCCATTAGCAAAAATAAAATTAAGCTTGAAAAGGATATAAATTTCTATTCCAAACAGAAAAGAATTTTAATGAAAAACAACGGTTTAATAGACCCTACCAATATTAAAGATTATTTTGCAATAGGTGGTTACGAAGCTTTTATTAAAGCACTTGTCAATATGTCTGAAATCGACATTATAGAAGAAATCAAAGCTTCTGGTCTCAGAGGAAGAGGCGGCGGCGGTTTTCCCACTGGAATAAAATGGGAATCAAGCAGAGAAGCTGAATCTGATAAAAAATACATTATCTGCAATGCCGATGAAGGTGACCCCGGAGCCTATATGGACAGAAGTTTACTTGAAGGTAATCCTCATCTTGTTTTGGAAGGGATGTTAATTGGAGCTGTTGCCGTAGGAGCTGACGAAGGTTATGTTTATGTGCGTCACGAATATCCTCTTGCTGTTGCCAATCTTGAAATTGCAATTTCTCAAGCAACAAAAGCAGGTTTGCTCGGTGATAATATTCTCGGCACCGGCTTTAGCTTTAACCTGAAAATAAGCAAAGGGGGCGGTGCTTTTGTATGCGGAGAATCATCGGCTCTTATAGCATCAATAGAAGGTAAGGTGGGAGAGCCGAGGGCAAAGCATATTCATATGTCGGAAAAAGGTTTGTGGAACAAACCTACGGTGCTTAATAACGTGGAAACATGGGCTAATGTCCCTTTTATTATAAAAAACGGTGCACAGTGGTTTTCATCAATAGGAACCGACTCAAGTAAAGGCACGAAAATTTTCTCACTTGTCGGGAAGGTTAACAATACCGGTCTTGTTGAAGTCCCAATGGGAATTACATTGCGAGAAATTATCTTTGATATAGGAGGGGGAATTTTAAACAATAAAAAATTCAAAGCTGTTCAGACGGGAGGTCCTTCGGGAGGCTGCATACCTGAAAGTATGCTTGACCTTAAAATAGATTTTGACGAACTTGTTAAAGTAGGTTCAATGATGGGTTCAGGCGGAATGATTGTAATGGATGAAAGAACATGTATGGTTGATGTTGCCAAATATTTCCTTAACTTTCTAAAAGAAGAGTCTTGCGGAAAATGCACCACCTGCAGAGAAGGAATCAAACGAATGTATGAAATTCTTGATAAAATCACCAAAGGCGAAGGAAACGAAGCGGACCTTAATCTTCTTGAAAATATTGCTGAAGTGGTTAAAGAGGGCTCTCTATGCGGACTGGGTAAGACAGCTCCCAACCCTGTGCTTAGCACACTAAAATATTTTAAAGACGAATACCTTGCTCATATTAATGATAAAAAATGTCCTGCAGGTGTCTGCAAAGATTTAACCAAATTTACCATTGACCAAGATTCGTGTGTTGGGTGTCAGGCTTGTTTCAAAAATTGTCCTGTGAATGCAATTGAAGGAAGCAAAAAAGAACCTCACAAAATTTTGGAAGACAAATGTATCAAATGCGGCATTTGCTATGACAGTTGCAAGTTTGACGCAGTTAAAATAAATTAGAGAGGTATAATCATGATTAAAATAAAGATAAACGGCAAAGAAATGGAAGTCCCCAAAGAAACAACCATTCTGGAGGCTGCAACAAAAGCAGGGATAAAAATTCCCACACTTTGTGCTCACGAGTCATTATCTCCTTACGGCTCATGCAGGCTTTGTCTTGTTGAAGTTACAAGAGGTGCCAAAACCGAGGTTACCACATCATGTAATTATGTGATTACTAAGGAGATAGAAGTTGTTACTGATTCCGAAAAAATAAGAAAATACAGACAAATGGTAATTCAACTTCTTCTGGGAAGGTGTCCTGACAATGAAAAGCTTCTTGAAATTGCAAAATCTCTCGGAGTGGATAAGCCTATTTTCGAAGCTGACGAATACGACGATTGCATACTGTGCGGCAGATGCGTAAGAGCATGTAAGGAAGTCGTAGGCGTCAATGCAATTACTTTCGGAGGAAGAGGTGTTTCAAGAAGAGTGGAGCCGCCTTTCGGAGATTACAACGACTTGTGCATTGCCTGCGGTGCGTGTGCTTTTGTGTGCCCCACAGGAGCTGTTCAAGTGCAATGGGACAGCAGTAATAAAATCATTGACAAGTGGGAGAGGATTACCCCTGTTGTTAAGCTTAAAAATTGCGGACAGGGATATATGACAAAAGCACAAATCGAATATTTTGTAAAAAACTTTAACTTTGTCCCTGAGCCTGTTGAATAGCAGATTTGCTGAATATTAATTTACTGCTGATATGGCAATTTATATTTGTGTAATATAGCAAAACCTTTGCATAATGTTTTTAACTGTTGTTGAAATTTTTATTTAATATTAATGGCTTATGAAATCTTCAGTTGCTGCACTTCTTCAGAATGCCCCAAAAAAGTCATTCTGAGAAAAGCGAAGGGGGATAATCCATTATAACTGCTTGTTTTTACATAATATAAATGCAATTTATACAATAATACCTTTAAAGTAAAATATCTTTTGGGATAAAGCCTTTAAAACCTTAATGCCTAAAGATAAAAGCCTGTAAGAGGTTTATTTTGTGTTGAGTGTGTAAATTATTTAATATTTTAATCCGCTTATATATGTATTTTAAATATTAAACGTTATCAATGGAAATTTTATATTTGTTAAAAAAAACTTTTCAAATAATGTAATCATTTTTTTAATATAGATTCTTTAAAACTGCAATAGAAGAAGTAAAATAGTAAAAGTAGTTTAAATTAGGTAAGAAA
>CAZLFW010000237.1:0-3147 GCA_964559045.1 uncultured bacterium | reverse complement strand
CACAGTTAAAGGGTTAAGAGTTGATATTGAAAACATGGAACCTTCTCTCGGAAATGTTTTCGGAGGGATATCAGGATATCTTTTGAAACCTGCTGCATTAAGGATTGTTGCGGAATTAAAAGAGGCTGTAAATATTCCGATTATTGGTGCGGGAGGTATCTTTGATTTTAAAGATGCAGTTGAGTTTTTAGCTTGCGGTGCAACAGCGGTTCAAGTGGGAACAGCCAATTTTGCAAATCCGTTTGTAATGCCTGAAATTATAAAAGGTTTATCTAATTATTTGAAAGAGAAAGGGCTCAAATCCATAGGAGAGTTGAAAACATGCTTAAATTGATAAAAAAATTGGAGACTATTCCGGAGCTTCCGCAAGTGGCTTATAAAATTATGGAAGAAGCGAACAGAGAGGATATTAACTATGAAAAATTTTCTATGTTAATAAAAGGGTCCCCATCTTTAATGTTGAAAATATTTGAAATTGTAAATTCTCCTTTTTATTCGCTGCCAAACAGAATAGATAAATTATCCCAAGCAATAGGTTTACTCGGCATCAAGCATGTTGCAAATATTGCTCTTACGATTTTTGTCGTTAATATATTAAAAGAATTTTACAAAGAGGATGATATTGTAGTAAAAAAGTGGAAGCATATAATTACCTCTGCAAATGCCGCTAAGATTTTTTCGGAGAAAGATTCTTTGTTTCTGTCGGCACTGATTTCAAGAATTCCGGAGTATATTCATACGTTATTAATGAGCGAGGGATATGAAGAATTTGTCGAATATAGCTGCGAGTCATGTAAAGAGTGTTTATCTGTTCTTTCGAGGAAATGGCATTTATCTGATGAAATAGTGAAACCAGTTGAAGAATTTTATATTTTAAAAACAAAAGGAGAAGTCAAAGGAAAGGATGCGGTTTTTCTTTACTCTTCCGAAATTGTTGCGGATTCTTTGCTTCTTAACGGAACCAAAGAAGGTTTGCTGGAAAAAGTGGGGAAATTATTAAAATTAACAGATGAAGTTTTTATTGAAAATATAAGGAAAATAGAAGAAAATACCAAAGCCATATTTAAACTGTTTCTTAATAATGAAAAGGTAGAATACACCAATATACTTTCTCTTTTTTCAATTGCAAACAGCAAAATTTTCAAACTGTTAAGTGAAAATGATTTACTTTTAAAAGAATACGAATCCGCTAATAATATTTTGAAAACAGCTTTTAACAATACTCCGCTCGGTGTAATCCTATTGGAAAATAACAATGTTGCCGTGTGTAATGATGAAGCTGTTAATTTAATCGGTAAACAGCCTGTGAGTATAGACGACATATTGGATGAAAAATTGCAAACCACACTTGAAAAACAGAATAATAAAAATATTCGGATGATAACGTCTCTGAAAAACGGTGTAACAGTTGAATTGGCTTATGTGAAACTGGTTAACGAGTCTGAAAGGATTCTTTTGTTTATAAAAGATTTAAGAGATGAATTAAAACTTAAAAAGAGGTATAAAAGGGTAAAGGATAACTATATTTATCTTCTCAATTCCGTTGGTGTTGGAATTTGTATAACATCTCTCAAAGGAGTAATTTTATTTGCAAATGAGAAATTTTTTCAAATATTTAAAAGAGAGGAAAAAGAATTTATTAGAAACAACATTGCGAAGTTTTTCCCGTTTACCAAAAATCTTCAAAATATATTTGACAAACTATTAAAAAAAGAGGTAAAAGAGATAAATACTGAAGTAAAATCTTTTGATGCTAAGCATAATCTCATTTATTTGGAGGTGAAACTTTCTTTATATAAAGAACTTGAAAAAATAGTAGGATTTCAATTTATAATTAATGATATTACAAATAAAAAAGAATTAGAATTAGAAAATAAGCAATTATATGAAAATAAAATAGCAATGGAAGTTGCAGGCACAACGGCTCATGAGATAAATCAGCCTCTTACTACATTAATTTTATCTATTGATTTACTTAAAAACAGTAAAAATCCCCAGGTTATTGACAAATGTATAGATAGAATTAATATATCTGCAAATAGAATTGAACATATAGTGAAAAAACTTTCGGAAATAACAAGATACGAAACAAGGACATATGCCAAAAGACCCACTATACTTGATTTAAACTCAGATAATGAAAATAATAAATAAAATTTATTCTTATATATATTTTTTTCTTTTCATAATTATCACGTTTATTTCTGTGATAGTATGCATTTCAGTTTATTTTGTAACAAAAAATCCAAGTAAAGCAAATATTATAGCTATGTTATGGGGTAAAATACTTACAATAACAGCTATTTGCAAAATTAAAACAATCAAAAATTTTTCAGAGGATGAAGGTGGAGAGAATTATGTCTTAATGGCAAATCATCAAAGTGCTTTTGATATATTTATTTTATACGGATATTTGCCGTTTGATTTTACATTTTTATCAAAAAAAGAAGTATTTAAGATACCGCTTTTTGGATTAGCTATGAAAGTTGTTGATGCAATAGCTGTTGATAGAGAAAATAAAGCATCAATAAAAAAAACAATTAAAGATATGGAAGAGTATATTAGAAAGGGCAGATCTCTACTTATTTTTCCAGAAGGAACAAGGAGTGAAGATGGAAATCTTCTTGATTTTAAAAAAGGAGGTTTTCTCCTTGCAAAAAAAAGTAAGGTTAAAATTCTTCCAGTTACAATTATAAATAGCAATAAAGTATTAAAAAAAGGTTCTTTTTTAATAACACCTTGTGTAAATGTTACAATGATTCTTGATAAGCCTATACCTGTTGAAAACGTAAATCTTAACGAATTAATGGAACAAGTCAGAAATTTAATGAATGATAATATTAAAAAATATAAAAAATAGTAAAAGAGATGGTGATAACAGATTATACAATTTTCAGATTAAAACTTAACATTGCATTAATTCCCTTTTCTAAAGTATGATAAAACTCAACAATTTTTCGTCCCCTTTATTGTTAAACTTTACATTAGATTTTGCATTAGGCAAAACATTGCCTGCAACTGTATATAATCACATTAAAGAGCATAATTTGTTATATGATTTTCTGCTTGAAAAGATATTTATAATATTTTTAACTACTTGTTATCATAATGTTTTTAAACCTTGAATTTGTATTATATGTAAAAATA
>CAZLFW010000236.1:0-4780 GCA_964559045.1 uncultured bacterium | reverse complement strand
CTCTTTAAATGATAGCTCTTCGTTAAGGTTTTCAATATTTATATAAAGGTTTCCTGTATTGTTCATAGCTTGCTTTGCATTTATCACAATATTGGAAATAACTTCACCTATCTGTTCTTTGTCAACTTTGCTATTCCAAAGATTTTTAGAAAATTTGTAATGAACTTTAACATTACTTCCGCTGAGATTAAATTCAGTAACATCTTTTAAAACATCGGATATGTCAACTGACCTCAGAATAGGGGTGCCTCCTTTTGCAAAAGTAAGTAACTGGGTTGTGAGTTTTTTGGCTCTTTCAAGAGAATTAAACATTAAGTTCATATATTTCATAGACATTTTTTTATTTCCTGCATTTAATTTAGCCATTTCAAGATTGCCGTAAATTCCTGTTAAAATATTATTAAAGTCATGAGCTATTCCTGCTGCAAGATTTGAAACTGATTTCATTTTTTCCTTTTCAAGAAGCTCTTTTCTAAGCCTTGATTTTTCGCTCTCGTCCCTAAAAACAAGAACAACACCGATAATGTTGCTGTTTTTGTCTCTAATAGGCGCTGCACTGTCTGCAATATTATATTCTTTTCCATCCTTGGATATGAGCAATGTATGATTTGCAAGACCTACTATACTTCCCTCTTTCAACACCTTGTTTACAGGATTCTCAACTTTTTTTCTCGTGTCTTCGTTTATTATTTTAAATACTGTTTCCAAATTTTTTCCTTTTGCCTCTTCAGTTGACCAACCTGTTAAATTTTGCGCAACTTTATTCATAAATTCCACATTTCCTTTAACATCAGTTGTGATTACCGCATCACCTATTGAATATAAGGTTATTGATAGTTTCTCTTTTTCTTGCTCAAGCTGCTGCTGAAGTTCTTTTAATTCCGATATATCAGTCCAAATGACAAAAATAACGTATCTATCTTCGTAAGGTATAAGAGAAAGATTTATAACAGACCAAAACAATTCTCCGTTAAGTCTTTTGTGAAGCCATTCAAAATTTTTGGATTCTCCTGTTCTGTAAACATCTTCTATAATTGCCTTTGCTTTTTCATTGGAAAGTCTGCCGTCAGGCTGATATTCAGGAGAAAAATGTCCAGGAGAAAATAGAATCTCTTCTTTGTTTTTACCTTTCAGCATGTTGATTGTTGCCTCATTACAGTCAATAAATTGCTCTTTGTCAAGCAACAACATGGGAGTTGATGATTTTTCAAAAATTGTTCTGAACTTCTTTTCACTTAATTCCAATTTTTTAATAAATTTCATTTTGTCCTTTAAAATATTATTTATATTTTTTGATAATTCTTTAAATTCACTGTAAATAAGTTTGTTCGTGTTTATAAGGGTGTTTTTTTCAGATGCTTCTTTAAACAATTTTAAAAAATAAGAAAAATCATAGGATAAATTTTTTGAAAAGGAATTGAGCATAATGATAAAAATCATAACCAGTATGAAAACCGAAGTAAGAAAAATTAAAATCTTTTTTATATTGTCTTGTTTAAATTTTTCATACATAGCTGTTAATTCTTTGTTTAATTCGTCAATATAAACTCCTGACGCCACAATGAATTTTTTATCAGAGGTAAGTTTGAAAAAACTTATTTTAGGCGCTATTTTGTTACTGTTCAATTTTTTATACCAATATGTTACGTAACATTCTCCGTGTTTCCTTATTCCTTTTAAAAATTCTTTTCTGAACTCTTTACCTTTTGCATCTTTAAAATCGTCTGACAAAAGTTTACCCACAAGGTCCGGTCTGTTTGCATTTGCATACATTATTGCAAAATCTTTTCCTCCGTTAATGTTTAACAGTTTCAGTATAAATATATATCCGTTAGAATTTTTTCCAAATCTGTGATTTTGAACGTAATAATATACGTTTTCAGGTATATTGTCCAGAATGTCGTCTATATATATTCCTGTTCCTATAAAGATGTTCAGAGGTTTCACCAGTTTGACAAATGAAATTTTTTCAAAGGAAGAGAGTTTGTTTTCAGGTTTTTTCCAAAAATATGTAACAAATCCTTCGCCCTTTTTTTTAACAACTGAAATCATATCTTTTATAAAATAATTTCCTTTTACATCTTTAAGATTCAGCACGTTTTTATTGTTCAATTTAGGTGACGCTGCATTTAAAAGGACGTTTCCGTTTAAATCAACAATAAAAAGGTAACCTCTTCCATTATCGTATCTTATTGGTTCCAATGTTGTTGCAATTACTGATATTAGCTCTTTTTCAGTTAGCGAATTTTTATATTTTTTATAAATATTTGTTGCTATTTTATAAGCTTCAATAACATTTCTTTTTACTTTTTTTCTTGTTATTTCTGCTTTTTTTTCCTTTTCATAATTAACCATTTCCACAACATGCGTTACCTCGTTTTTAATAAGTTGTTTTTGGTTGTTTAAAAAGTCTTTTTTAAAGTTATCCTTCTTTTTTAAAAAATCAACATAGGTGTATACTATGTGTATCCCCGCAATATATATTCCGAAAATTACTATTAAAAATATAATGCTTACTCTGATTTTTGATAAAAAAGAATTGTTTTTCATGGATATTCCCTTCTACCGTAAATTACGGAATAAATAAAAGTTATTTAAAAATTGTTAATTTAATTTTGATTCAGTTTTATTTTCAGCATATCTACAAAACTTTCAAGACGTATCTTATTTCTTTCGTCCATTTTTTCCGGAGTATCCCCTTCAAGAGTGAGTATAGGCAAATTAATATGTTTTCTAAAAATTTTATCTTGAATGTTTCTGAAGCAGAATGATTGAACGTAATGAATTATTCCGTGAATATTTCTTTTTTTTATTTCCTTTTTTATATTTTCTATTCTCAGGTGAACAGAGTAAGGATAGGTATAATCAAGATACTGTTCCACAATAGAATTATGAAAAGTCAGCATTGCAAACTGTCTTTGAACTTCGTTGAATACAACTCTTGCTCCAGTTTGTTCAATTTGTTCGTAAAAATCGGTTATTATGGGAGGCACTCCTATGACACCTATTCTTATTTCTTCTTTAAAAGGTTTTCTTTTCCCGATTTCTGAAATAAAATTATCTATTTCAGCATTAAACTCATTTGGATTTGATTTGAAATCGGAAGATGTAACGAGAAAATAATGATTTTCAAACCCACTAACAATATTTTCCGTCCATGTTGCTTTGTCGATTATATCAAGTTTTCTACGTATTTTATCCAATTTTTTCTTTGTTTCGCTTACTTTTCTATTATTTACGTTAAAATAAGACATAAGCTCTTTTATGCTTGCTTCAAGCTGTTTTTGATTTCTGTTGAAAGGATATGAAAAGTGAACTATTTTAAACCCTTCTTCCTGCCAAATTTCGGATAGAGCATGTGTATTGGAGCAATCCCCCTGTATTACCGCTACAATCTCTTCTATTTCATGGTTTTTGGCAGCAGAGTATAAACCTTTTATCCAACTGCAAACAGTCCGAGGAAATCCTTGTTTTTCAGCATGAAAAATGTATTCTGAAGGATTGAGCGAAGTAATGAAAATATTATTAAGATCAACAGGCACCGCTCCTGACGCAAATATGATTTCAATTGGAACTGTTGTTGTTATGCCTATTTTTCTCATTAATTCAACTTGTCATAATATATGGTAATTTTTCTTTTTTTCATTTTATCCTCAAGCCACAGATTGAAAAGTTTTCTTCTTTTTTCTTCCAGAATTTTTTCGGAAATTTTATTTTTAAGAACCTTGAAAGGTAAAATCTTATCATAATAATTTAAGATTTTAATTACATAATAATATTTAGTTTCAGACCGTATCAGCCATACGGAATTTTTATCCGTGTAATCTATCTGCTTTTTTATGTCATCAGGTATATTTTCTATGTTGAGAATGCCTTTATAGGTAGCTTGAAGGCGAAGCTCTTTTAATGATTTATCAAAGCCTTTCTTTTTCACTGAATTATAAAATTTTTCTGCATCCTTTTTTATTTCAAATACTATATATTCCAGTTCCACTTTCCCCGAATGATTAAAGTCTTTAATGTGAGCTTTGTAATAAGCTTTGCATTCAGCAGATGAAGGAGGGGTCAATTTCCTTACCACATACGCTTTAAGTTTTTTAAACATAAGCCATCTTCTCAATTCCTTTTCATTAAACTTTTTTACAAAAGGAGCGTTCTTTTTGTCAGCATCGTTTATTTTTAATCTGAACTTTTTAAATTCTTCTTCAATTATAATTTCTTTGATAATTTCCTTAAGATAAAATATCAGCATAGGCTTTGTGAGTTTAATGCTTTTGTCGTTATCTTCCTTAGCCCTTTCTTTTATATCAGTGAGATAGATTTTATGCTGTCCCACCTTTGCTATTAATCCCGGGGTAAGTCTGTCAACAAGAGAGTTATCACATGAGGTTAACATAAAAATCAGACAAACAAATAATAATTTTTTCATTTAACATCCTTTTGTTTGGTGTTGCAGCTCCAAAAACCGAATGAGTTCAAAGTTTAAAGTGAAAAACAGTTTAATAACAAATAATTAAAATGTTACGAATGTCATTTTAATCGGAAAATAATATTAGAGGTTAATTGTTTTAATTTCATTATTCATTTGTTATTTCTTGCAGTTCATTAGAGACCTTTGCACGGCATTTCTATTAATATGGCGAATTTTTCATTTAATGTTAATAATTTATAGATTCTTCAGTCGCTACGCTCCTTCAGAATGACCCCAAAAAGTCATTCTGACCCTGAGCAAAGCGAAGGGGAAGAATCCATTGTAACTATTTGTTTTTGCTTGCTTGTC
>CAZLFW010000235.1:0-4701 GCA_964559045.1 uncultured bacterium | reverse complement strand
CTTCTGCAAAAAGATTTTTATTTTGAAAAGAATGCTCGCAAAGCTCTATTCTTGAAATTATTTCAGTTGTATAAGCATCCTCGTCAATGTATCCGTCGGTAACCGCCATATACCCCCTATGATTTTGCGAACCGAAAATTTTGCATCTGTGGCAATTGCAGTGAGGCGATTCAACATTGCATATATCTAACCCTTTTGTTCTCCATTTCCTTTCCAAATAATTTGAAAAAACAGCCTGCCTGATAGCTTTCCCGGGAATAGTGATAACAGGTTTGCCTGAAACATAAGTTCTAAAAACAAATTTATCAGGAGCATGGGGATAATCCAAATAATCTTCTATTATGGGTAAATCCGAGTGAATTGCAAGCATTTGTCCATCAGGTATTTGAAATTCAACATCTATTTTATGCCAGCCTTTTGAAATAGTATAAGCATTGGAAGGAATAATTTTTTTAATTTGCAATTTTTTATAATCTTGAGAATCAAATTGCCACAACTCACTCCTGTGTTTGGCTGTTTCAATGTTTAAAATTTTATAAAAAGCTTCTGCTATTTTTAACCTGCCGTAACCGTAGCTCCACAAACCTCCTATATTTTCTATACCCGAATCAATAACTCCAAGTATTTCGGAAAAAATTTCAATATATTCATTTTCACTTTCAATATGATAGGGCACAAAAAAATTAATTTTAATTTCAAACATTTCACCTTTGGGAACAACTTCATCGCTGTAAAGCGCTTTATCTTTGGCTGTGCCAAGCTCTCTGTCAATTTTAATACCGGGAACAATATTAAATTTTTCTGATTTGAAAAAAGAATTTTCAACCCAAAAAAGTGATACTCCGGAATCATTAGGATTAATGAATTTGTGTAAATTTTTATCATTTTTCAGCCTGCTGCTTGCTCTATGAAAAAGACTGGAAATAACATAACCGTTAATAAAAACTTTGCCATCAGGTGTTTTTTGAATAACCGAATCTGTAATATCCCCTTTTTCTCCTGATTTGATTATCAAGGGAGTATCAAGAACCGCTTTAATCTTAATTTTTATAAGCCTTTTGCTTTTAATCAGTTTCATTATTTTCTCTCCATTTTTTGCAAAAACTTGTATAATAGTGAGAATCAAGGTAAAAATCTATTTTTTCAATAAATTTTTCATTGCTATCTTTAAGATTAAGCAAATTTTTAACTATGTTTTCATCAATTGCATCAGGCTTGTAGTATCCCCACTGCTGAAATTTTTTGTCCAGTTCTTCAAGTTTTTTAATTGCCGCTTCCTGATTAATTTTAAAATTATCCTTGATTCTTCTCAAAAGTCCTGCTTGTGCCGAAGATAATTCTATTTGAGCATATTTTGGCATTACTTGTCGGGATGTATGTTGGGCAACGGTTTTATCTTTTCTGACATTTTTAAATTCTTTTGTAATTTCAGGTTTTGTAACTGTAAAGTTTTTAAATTTTTCAGGCACAGATGTGAGTATTGATTTTTTCATTACAGCTATTTTGTTCCTTCTCGGTCTTTTTAACATTGTTGCGTATGAAGTGAAATAACCGAGCTTAATACTGTTATTTTCATTAAGACATCCGTTAAAATAAGGGATATCAGCGATTGATAGAGAAACATTATTATCAAGCAGTTGCTGTTTTTGTTCGATTTTTTTTAAATTTTGTTCAAAGATTGAAAATCCTGCTGTAAATCTCACGTTTTTAATTATAAAAATCAATCTGCTTAAAATGTTCTGCGGAATGTCATTTGCAAAATATATTGTACCAGCAAAAAAATTGTTTTTTTCTATAAATTCCTGAGTAAAAAGCCCTCCTTCGTCAACTGTTTTAAATTCTTCAGGGTCAATAACATTTCTAAATTTTCTACTACAGTCTCTTTTTATAATATTAACCTGTTCTGAAACAAAATATGAATCATCGAGAGATTTGGGCTTGGAAAGATATTGGCTGTCATCGTCATAATTATTGTCATTTTTTTTATTATTATAAAAGTCTGCAAAATTTCCGTTTTCATCTCTCATAAAACTTAAAGGTGACGGATAGAATAACTTCTCGTGTTCCGACGGAAAAATATCTGAAACAGTTATTTTTTCCATAACTTCATAATCAAGCCACTGGTTGAAAAGATTATGAAAAGTTTTTGCAAGCCAGCTTTTGAACTGATGTGAAGCAATGTAGTTTGCTGTTTCAACATTTTGCTTTTTCCCTGAAACAATTCTTTTGTTTCTGAAATTAACAAGATTTTTTAATACTATTTTATAAGATTTATCCGGTAAATCGGAGCTGTTTTTATTTTGAAAAGCAATTTCCTCTGTCTCTTCCCATAGAACTGAATATTTACCTTTACCAAAGCCTCTTGAACGAAAAGCTCCGGCAAATCCTATAAGCTCAAAAGATTGAGTTATTAATTGTTTTAATTTTAGAAAATCGTCCTTGGAACTAATATATCCAAGAAAAAGAGATGCTTCCAATTCAAGCCCTTCAAGAAAGCTTGTTTCAAATGAAACAAGAAAATGCTCTTCAACTGTGTTTGTCTCTTCGTTGATTTTGATTCTTGGCATTATCTTAAATCTTGTATTTTGCCATTTCTTTTTTGATTCTTTTGTTAGCTCGAGGTCAGTGCAAAGGAGTTTTGATTGAGTTAAAAAATTATTATCTCTTTTGAAATATCTGTTAAAAAGATAACTGTTTTCTCCCGTGAGATTTAAAAGCCATTGAATTGAAAATTTAATGTTGCCAAGTAGCTGAGTATCAGGAAAAACAGGGTAACCTTCTCTGTCTTTTAAATGAGGAAAATATCCGAAAGAGCCTTTTCCTCCACCTGAAGAATACCAATATCCGGAAGCTTTAACTTTGATTTTGGCTTTTGAAAAATACATTTTATTCTCCCTTTATTTGTGTAAGCTCAAAAAGTGTTAAAATTCGATTAGGGTAAAGCATATTTTCGGAAAAATTATAAAAATATTTTTCATTCATTATTTTCTGATATAAATTTGCAGTGTCTTTGCAGTAATTTTGCCTGAAAATTTTAAGCAGTTCTTCCGTGTTGTTATGGGAAATTTCCTTAACTATTTTATTCATTTGTGATGATGTAAGATGCGATCTGTTTGATTTTATGAATGATAAATAATCTTCCAAACTCCAGAGGTTAAAGTGTTCTTTTTTGTCGTTATTAACAATGGGAAGAGGCTTTTCAAAATGAAACTGTTTTTCAGATTCATCACCGAAAATAACAGCCCAGTTAACACAGTTGTATTGTCTTTTAGATTCTTGTTTGGCTTGTTTCATTAATTCTTCACCAAAGTCGTAAATTTTTTTAAAAGGTGTTTTGTAATGAGTGATTACAAATGAACCTCCGAAACTGAAAGGTTTTATAGCTAACTGCTTTGCAGAATTATTTTTAAAAAGTTTTTCCCATTCTTCTTTAAGCCATTTATCGGATAGCGGATGGTCATGATTTAATGAATTTAATTTTTTATAAAAAATTTTGGAAAGATTGCCGGTAAAGCTGAGAATATATTTTTCATCCATTACAATGCATAAATCATCTCCTCCTGCAACTATTATTCTAAAAGGGAAAAATTTTCTTTCCGAATCATTGTAAACCGATTCAAAAGTGGAATTTATAGTGTCTCCTATCCAATCAACAACAAATTTTTTGAATTTATCAAAGCACTCTAAAATCTTGTTTTCATCTTGATTGTTCCATATTGAAACTCTGTCTTTCATTGAATTAAGGTCAGAAAACCACACTGCAATTCTTCGGCTCTCATTTGCATCTTCTCTGTTTTTAAATAAATCTTCAAATTCATAAGGAATTTGCAATTTATCTTGGGACCTTTCAAAAATTTTTGCATAAATTGCATCAATGGAGCACTTGGCTTTATTGCTTCCATAAGAAGTATGTCTATAAACACTATCTCTGGAATTTTTGCAGATTCTGCAAATTTTATTTTCCGCATGAAAAGACTCGGCAGGAAACTCTCCGCATTCGTCGCATTGATAGAGATGGGGATTGAAAGTAACACTGTAGCCTCTCAGCGCTTTTTTCCTATTTTTTAATTGGTCTAAAATATGTTCTCTGATTTCTTTAAAATTTGCACCTTCAAAAATATCGGATATTTGAAATTCAAGCATAGGCAAGGCTGTAGAAATAATTTTCAAAGCTTTTTCCCTGAAAATACAGGCGTTTTCTTCGGTTGAAAAACCCACTGTAAACTTCCCGCCACCTGAAAGAAGAATAGAAGAACTTTCTTCTATTTTCAAAGCTGTTTCTTTAAGTTTAACTTCATTGATTTCCTGTAAAATTCTGCTAATGCCCGCTATTGACCATAGTCTGTCATGCCTGTTAATTGTAGCCTGAATGGCTGAAAATTGGAGAGATATGTAGAATAGCATCGTAGACTCCTTTTTTCTTGTATTTACAATCTAATGTAATATAAAAAATAAATCAAGTTTAAAATATTTTATAACAAATTTTTTTTATAAATTTTTCGGAAATATTTGTGCCATTAAAAGGGGATGAAATAATTCTTTCTCTGCCTCCCCAACCTTTTTCAATTTCATTTAATTTTACACAAAGCTGAGAAAGGTTTTTATTTAAAGAGCCTATGCTTATTTTTTTCATATCAGGATTGACTAATATAGCTATGTCACAACCTTTGGAATACAGATATTTCATGCCTCCCACTCCTG
>CAZLFW010000234.1:0-6212 GCA_964559045.1 uncultured bacterium | reverse complement strand
CTCCCACTCCAACAGCTATTCCCGGTTTTCCCATTAAATAATCACCTTCTCTGTGTCTGAACTGATACCATCTTTCCAAAAAAGAATGTGTTAACCCGTTTAGCCCAGAGTAGTAATTGGGAGCACCGATTACATAAGCATCCGCCTCTATTATTTTCTCTCTTAACCGACTCATATCATCATTTAGCTTGCAAATATTATCGGAAGCACACTTTAAACATGCAATACATCCGCTAATCCGCTTCCCTCTTAAAGAAATCAATTCATAATCCAAATCTGTTGAGTCTAAAATAATTTTAACAAGCCTGTAAACATTAGATGTTTTCTCATCTCTCGGGCTACCTGAAATTCCTAAAATTTTCATATCTTCTCCTTTTGCAATCTTATGACTAAGGTGCAAAACGCATCTGTAATTTACGTTTGGTTATTTGCTTGCAAATTCTATAATATGTTATTTTACGACTTTAAACCCGAGGCTCTCTATCTTCTTTTTCAATGTTTTGGATTTTACAGTTGAATCGTTGAAAATTACCTTAACAGTATGTTTTTTGTAATCTGCTTCTGCTTTAATAACACCGTTTACCTTTTTCAAAGCGGAACTCACTTTGTATGCTCTTCCGGGTCAACCCATGCCTTTTACATTGAACACAGTTGTTTTTTCCGCTGCAAATAACAAACTTGAAAACATAAAAAACACACCTATAAACAAAACTTTGAAAACTCTCATAAACACCTCCAAATGATTTATTTAATTATATATCCAACAGATTCAAAATAAAATCAATAATAAAATAAAAATACCTTGTTTACGGTATAGGAAAAAATTTTTACATAATGTAGTTTAAATATAACAAAGTTATAAAAATCCAAAGGATATAACATGAATCAAAAAAATCTATGGATAACGATAGGTATCCCCTTATGCGTAGTCCTTGTCATTGTTTTTATTGTCAAAGGCAGTTCCGTGTCCAATCCCATTAAAAAAACTCCCCAATTAAAAGCAAAATGGTTCAAACCCGAATTACCGAGAGAAGAGCTTCAAAAAAATGCCGTAATTATAGGCAATTGCTGGGTGTGTCATGCCATGTGGGCATCAATTCCTCAGATTTCCCATTTCCCTGCTCAGTTTGTCCATCCAGAAGTTAAATTAAATCACGGCAAAAACAACAGATGTTTTAACTGCCATCTTGAATCCGACAGGAACAAATACAGTGCAAATGACGGAGTAACAGGCATTATTTCTGCAAATGTGGAAAAACTGTGCGGCAAATGTCACGGAACAATTTTTAACAACTGGAAAAACGGCACTCATGGTTCAATAAGAGGAAAATGGCTCTCTCAAAACAGATTCGACAAGGTAAATTTTAAATGCACCTATTGCCACGACCCACATTCTCCGAAGTTCAAATACAAAAATTTTGCTCCCGCTCCCGTATGGGACAAAAAATTTATGAGATTAAAACCTTTTGATAAGTTTGAGAACTCTCCTTATTCCGATGCTTTTCCCAAACCAAATATAAAAAAAGGGGCAAAATAGATGAAAAATAAAGATAAAAAACTATCAAGAAGAGAATTTTTAACAGTAACTGCCGTTGGAGGAGCAGTATCTCTTGCAGGTGTTGCCGCTCTTTCTCCTTTAAAAAAAGCTGCGGAAATTCCCACATTAGAAGAAATTTTACAAAAACATTACAAAGAAATGAGTGATGAGGACAAAAAGATTCTTTTTAAAAAATTAGAAAAAAAATTGGAAAAACAATACGGGAAAAAAGTATCCGTATCAGACCCTCCGCCTCTTAAAGACGTTGAATTTGCAATGGTAATAAATCTTGGAAGGTGTATAGGGTGCAGACGTTGCGTATATGCTTGTATGGAAGAAAACAATACGTCGAGAAATCCGCAGATACAATACATTAGAGTGTTAAAAATGAAAAAAGGCTCCGTTAATCTTGAAACAGGAGACCACAATTACCCTGCCGACGAATCGGCGGCCCCTGACTATTACTACATGCCTGTTCAGTGCCATCAGTGCAGAAAACCGCCTTGTGTCGAAGTTTGCCCTGTAGGAGCCACATGGAAAGAGAAAGACGGAATAGTTGTTGTTGATTATAACTGGTGCATAGGATGCAGGTATTGCGAAGCTGCATGTCCTTATCATGCAAGGAGATTCAACTGGGCAAAACCTCATATTAGTCCTGACGAATTAAATCCTGACATGGCATATCTATCCAATAGACCGAGATATACCAATGTGATGGAAAAATGCACTTTCTGCCTTCAAAGAACAAGAAAAGGGAGATACACAGCTTGTGTGGAGGTTTGCCCAACAGGTTCCAGAAAATTCGGTAATTTGAAGGATCCTAACAGCGAAGTCAGAAAAATAATAGAAAAAGAAAGAGTTTTCGTTTTAAAAGAGGAGTTGGGGACAATACCTCAACTTTACTATGTTTTTTCAAAAGCATAGCATTACCGCATGCTTTTAACTTTGAACCGACAGGGGGAGATAAATGTTGGGTATTTTAAGATACATTGTAAAGGAAACAATTAACGGCAACAAATACTACATTCTTTGGGTGCTCAGTCTTGTTACTTTAATGCTTATAGGCCTTTACTGCTATGCAAAACAGCTTGCTTTCGGCCTTTACGTAACAGGCATGGGAGATGAGGTGTCATGGGGTTTTTACATTGCTAATTTCGTATATCTTGTGGGTATGGCGGCAGCAGCGGTTATGATGGTTATTCCCGCTTACCTGTTTAAAGACAAAGATATGCACAAAGTTGTAATTTTTGCGGAGCTTTTTGCAATTGCCGCTTTGATTATGTGTCTTTTGTTCATAACAATAGACCTTGGAAGACCTGACAGGCTATGGCATCTTATTCCTGGGATAGGCAGATTTAACTGGCCTTCCTCAATGCTCACGTGGGATGTTTTGGTTTTAAACGGTTATCTCCTTATAAACCTGTTTGTGTGCTGGCACTATTTGTCAAGAAAATACAGAGGCTTGGAAGTAAAAACCAGATTCTATCTTTTTGTAGTGTTTCTTTCGATTATATGGGCTCCTTCAATTCACACTGTTACAGGTTTTCTGTTTGAATCGCTTGTGGGACGTTCTTTTTGGCACTCGGGGCTTATTGCTCCGAGGTTCCTTGCCTCGGCTTTTTCAGCAGGCCCAGCGTTTATGATACTTGTTTTTCTTGTTTTGAAAAAATTTAAAGCAATGGATATAAGTGATTCCGCAATTAACAGAATCAGAATAATCGTAACTATAAGCTTGATAATAAACCTGATTTTAATGGGCTCTGAAATTTTTGCAGAGCTGTATCATCCCACCGCTCATTCGGTGCACATCTCTTTTTTACTCGGCTTGCACGGCAAAAGTCTGTTAACACCTTGGATATGGCTTGCAATTTTTTTGGTTTTATCGGCTCTTTTCATATTTGTTACGCCTCTTCGTTTTAAAACTCCTTTTCTCATTGCAGGTTCTTTATTTGTTGTTTTCGGAATATGGCTCGAAAAAGGATTGGGTTTTCTGATTCCAGGTTTTATTCCTTCCACTATAGGAGATTTTATCCAATACATTCCCACTGCCAATGAAGTTTTTATAGTTACGGGAGTTTGGGCAACAGGACTTTTAATATACACATTGTTGTTAAAAATAGCACTGCCGATAATCAATTCGGAAAAAGATTAAAAACAAAGGAGGTGATAAAATTGCTCTGAAAAATTATTTATTATGTAAAAAAAAATCAGGAGGAAAAAATGAAATTTAAAAAATTAATTATTTTTATGTCTGTATGTTCTCTTTTGTTCCTTTCCAATTTCCTATACGCAGGCGGCGGCTGCACCACTTCCAAATGTCATAAAGGGATTGAAGACATTATGCCTAAAGACAGTAAGATGATGCAGGCTATTTTAAACAACTCTAAAATGCACGGTGATCCTGACGGATGTGTTGTTTGCCACGGCGGTAACCCGAAAGAAACCAAAGATAAAGACAAAGCTCACAAAGGGATTCCCGCCACTTTAAAAATTGCTCCAGGCCCCAAAGATTTCTATCCTGACCCGGGTTCAATATGGATAGCTGATAATTCTTGCGGTGTTTGTCATGTGGGATACGTATACAGAAACAAAGCAGGACTTATGAACACAGAAACCGGAAAAATTTCGGGTAATCTTCATACGTGGGGATTCAAAGAAGTCCAGAACCATAAAAACCCTTACGGCAATTATGATATTCAGGACATAGACGGTGCCATGCCCATGGTGGGAAGAGCCGCATATAAGAAGTATATGAAAGAGATGATAACAATGTATCCCAAAATATTTCCTGAGAAGTTAAAACAGCTTCCCACGGTTAAAGTTGAAGATGTGATAAAAGACCCGAAATTGGCGGGTATAGTTTATCAGAGGCAGCAGTGTCAAAGATGTCACATTGGTGTCAGAGGAAGAGAAAAGCGTGGAGATTACAGAGGGATGGGCTGTTCCGCATGTCATATTCTTTACAGCAACAACGGATTTTACGAAGGAAACGACCCTGCAATTCCTAAAGACAAGCCGGGTCATTTACTAAGGCATAAAATCGCAGGAACAAGACGAACAGGAGGAATCCCCGTTGAAACATGTAATTCATGTCACAACAGAGGAAAAAGAATCGGGGTATCCTTTCAAGGCTTAATGGAATTTCCTTACGGCACTCCTTTTAACTCCAAAGGGATGAAACAGCCTAAGCTGCACACGAAAAAATACATGTTTATTTCAGATGACCTGCATCATCAATATCAAAGCAGAAAAGAAAATCCCAAAGGCGGATTATTGTGTCAGGACTGTCATACAAGCATTGAAATGCACGGTGACGGAAATATTCATGCAACCACTTTGGGACAAGTTGAAATAGAATGCACCGACTGTCACGGAAAGCCTGACAAATATCCATGGGAGCTTCCCCTCGGTTACGGCGACGAAGCAGGGAAAAAACTGTCCAAAAAGCCAAGAGGAGTTGTCAAAAAAAGAATTGTGCCTGAAGACCAATTCGGTTTCCAATACAAGCCTGAAGACGGTTTTATTCTTTCGGCAAGAGGAAATCCTCTTGGGAATGTTGTGAGAAAAGGAAATGAAGTTATTGTTCATTCCGCCACAGGCAATGATTTTCACGTTCCTGTTTTGAAAAATTTATCAGTTCAGAAAAAGTGGAAAGAGCCTTCTGCAAAAGTTGCAATGGAATCGGTTAAGAATCACATGGATAAAATGGAATGTTACTCCTGCCACGCTTCATGGGTTCCTCAGTGTTACGGCTGCCATGTAAAAGTTACATTTAAAAGAGATAAGAAAACAGGTAAAATGAAAATGGATACCGACTGGATTGCTAACGGCAACACCCACGACAAACAAGGTCAGACAGCAGATGCGGCAGATGGCACAAACGGAGTAAAATCACTTGGAAAAGCAATGGAATCAAGGTCTTATCTCAGGTGGGAAGATCCTGTCCTCGGAATCAACGGAGAAGGAAGAGTATCTCCTTTAATGCCAGGATGTCAAGTTACTTATACGGTTATAGGTCCTGATGGCAAAGTTCTTGTTAACAATAAAGTGGCTTACAGCTTGGATGAAGCCAAAGAACTGGGGCAGAAACAGGTTCCTCTTGCAATAGACATGAGTCCTGTTCAGCCTCACACTGCACAGAGAAAAGCAAGGACATGCGAGTCTTGCCACAATAATCCCAAAACAGTTGGGCTCGGCATAGGAGGCGGTTCATTGATGAAATGGGATAAAGACATTGTGGAAGACCTCATTGATGCCAAAACCGGAAAAGTTATTCCTAAAAAATACTCTGTCCAGATTCAGGGAATACCCGATTTAAAATATGACTGGTCTCAAATAGTTACAAGAGATGGCACTCAGATTGCCACAGTTGGAACCCACTGGCCCCTCAGTAGAGCTTTTAACAAAAAAGAGCTTGATACTGTTATGAGGTCAGGATTATGTATGGGTTGTCACCAAAATATGACTCAGGAAAAACTGTGGGAAAAAGTTTCCACAAAAGGCACTCTTGATCCTAAGCAACACTTGGAAATGATGAAGAAAATCATGGACGAGCTTGCAAAAAGAGGAATACAGCCTGCCAAAGATATTCCTCCTGCTTCAGGAAGCAAAAAGTAACAGCATTAATTCCCTCCCCAAGCCCCCGAAAGGGGGCTTAATTAAATTCAAACATCGA
>CAZLFW010000233.1:0-2941 GCA_964559045.1 uncultured bacterium | reverse complement strand
ATTCCTTAATGCTTTCGAATTTATTAATTGTTTCAAGGGAAAAATCGGTTTTAACCGCAATAAAAACTCTTTTCATTTTTAAAAAAGTATTTTCATGATAATTAAGGTAAATATCCCTGCAATAACATCGTCAAAAACCACTCCTATCCCTCTTCCTCCTCTTTTGTCAACAAGTCTTATGGGAAAAGGCTTCCAAATGTCAAAAATCCGAAACAACAGAAAACCTGTAAAATATGCTTTGAAAGAAACCGGCACAGTGAAAACCGATATGAAAAAACCTATCCATTCGTCCAAAACAATTTCTTTTGCATCTTTTTTATTTAAAATTCTCTCAACATCCCAACAGAGAAAACATGAATATATTGTTAAGAAAAAAATAAAAAGAAAATTCAAAAAAGGCGGAAAAAAAAGATTAATGAAAACAGCAAAGGGAACTGCTGCCAAAGTGCCTGCGGAACCGGGAAAAAACTTGGAATAACCGCTGTAAAATCCAGTGCCTATTAAAAGATGAAGTTTTTCGCTTCTGTTCATACTGTTCTTTTAAATCTTCTCAATATCTCATTTTTGGTTAACTCTATTATCACCGGTCTTCCGTGAGGGCAAGTTCTGTTATTGGGAATCGAATCAAGCTCTTGAAGCAGGTGGGTAATTGATTTGTCGTCAAGTTTAACTCCCGCTTTAATAGCAGCTTTACAAGCAAATTTTGCAAGGATATTTTCGTTTATATCAGTTAAAATGTCTTGCGTTCCTTTTTTTTCAAACTCTTCTGTTAAAATTTCAATAAGTTCGCTCATGTTTATATCTTGAAGTATAACGGGAATACCTTTTAAAATAAAGGTTTTATCATCAAGTTTATCAATAAGAAACCCAAGCTCCGAGAATTTTTCAAAATGTTTCTCAAATGTTTTTTTGCGTGATTCGTTTAATTCGAGAATCTCTGGAATAAGAAATTTTTTCATAAGCACTTTTCTCTCTTGAAGCTGCTTTTTAAACTTCTCCATTTGAATCCTTTCATGGGCAGCATGTTGGTCGAGAAGAATAAGTCTGTCTTTGTCTTTTAATATTATAAAAGTATCCAAGAAAGTCCCTATAATTTCAAGACTTGAAAAATATTTTCCGTTATCCTTTTTTTCAGTGAAAATTTCACTTTCCTTATCCATGGATTGATACGAATCTTGAACAAAAAAATCATTGTTCATAGCCTCGCTTTTTTGAGGCATGTATTTTTCAATGGAAGATTTAATGAAATTTTTAACCTTGGAAAATGTCTCGTCTTTTGATTCTGGTATTGATTTGTTTTGCAGAAAAACGCTGCTTTCGGAAATAATTTTTTCCAAAATTTCTCTTAAAACCGAGTAGATGCGTTTTTCATTTTGGAATTTCACTTCAAGTTTTGCAGGATGAACATTAACATCCACTTTATCATGAGCCATTTCAATGAATATGAATACATAAGGAAATCTTTTGTCAAAAATCTTTCCTTTAAGTGCATCTCTTATTGCTGAAAAAATTGTCCTGTCTCTAATGTATCTGCCGTTTAAAAAAACATTTATGTCGTAACTTGAAGGTGACGTTATTTCAGGAGGCGTGATAAATCCGTGAATCAGAAAATCGTTGTCCTCAATTCTAAAAGGGAGCAGATAAGAAGATATTTTTTCTCCGTATATCTCTCTGATTCTGTGGGAAAGTTTTTTGCATTTGGGATAATGCTTCCCCCTATTGTTGTTTATAACAGTGAAATCAATATAAGGGTTTACAATAAGGAACCTTTTAATAACATTATCAATGTGAAAATATTCAGTGGACGCTTTTTTTAAAAATTTCAATCTTGCAGGGGTATTGTAAAAAAGATCTTTTACTTCTATACTGAATCCTCTGTTCATTGCAATTTCGGAAACTTTTTTGATAATTCCCCCTTCTATGATAATTTCAGCACCTGTATCTTTCTCATCACTTTTTGTGGTGGCTTTTATTTTGGAAACAGCGGCAATACTCGGCAGAGCCTCACCCCTGAACCCAAGTGTATGAATATTGTATAAATCGTCAAATTTGCTTATTTTGCTTGTTGCATGTCTTTCAAAAGCGAGAAAGAGGTCATCCATTGACATGCCTTCACCGTTATCGGTGATTTTAATCAGTTTTTTGCCTCCGTCTTTAATTTCTATTTTAATTTTGTCGCTTTTGGCGTCAATTGCATTTTCAAGAAGCTCCTTTACTACGGAAGCGGGTCTTTCCACAACTTCTCCAGCAGCTATTTTATTGACTAATCTTTCAGGAAGTAATTTAATTTTCCTATCCATTTTAAATTATTTCCATGTTTTTTATTTTAAGTTTAATATCAGCGGCACCGTTTTCTTTGTAAGAAAAAGGATAATATGAAACATTCAAGGAATCGCCTATTGTAACATTCATACTGCTTTTGTTAAAAGCAAGAGCCTCAAACGAGTTTTTACCCTGCTCCAATATCAGTCTCACATGGTTGGTGCCGAAAACCTTAACCGATGTAACAAGAACGTCCTCGGTTAAAAGCGTAGGCTCGGTATTTGAATGTCCGAAAGGCTCCAGCATGTTGAATTCTTTGATTAAATCAGCTTCGATTTCTTGAAATTCAACTTTCTTGTCTATAAAACTTTTCCTTATAAAATCGGACGGTTTTGTAATTCTGGAAACGGTTTTTTCAAAAGCGTCTATGAAAGCATTCAAATTTTCCCGTTTTATACTCAAACCTGCTGCAAATTTATGCCCCCCGAAGCTTTCAAGAAATTCAGAGCACAAATTTAATCCTTCGTAAAGGTCGAAATCTCTGATGCTTCGAGCGGAACCTTTACCCCTTCCACCTTTAAAAGTTATCAAAATGGTAGGTTTATAATATCTTTCCACAATCTTGGATGCAACTATACCGATAACTCCTTCATGCCACGAATCGGAATAAAGAACTATG
>CAZLFW010000232.1:0-3438 GCA_964559045.1 uncultured bacterium | reverse complement strand
TCTGTCAATATCATCAATGTTAATAGGGAGATTATACATATAGCTCCTGTTGTAATGATTCTCTCTTATTTCCATACCATCAATAAGAATGGTAGGATTCATTCTGAAATTATTTATAAATCCTCTTATTGAAATATCTGCAGTGGATGAATTAGGACGGTATACATTGACACCGGATATATAACTTAATAAATCGGGGATATTTTCCACTCCGAGAAGCTTTATTTCAGAAGCAGTGAAAATTTCAACAGGTTCAAAAGAATTATTTTTGAATAGTCCAGAAAGTTCAGGAGTCATGGCTGTTGAAGGAGTGAATAGAGATAGTTTTTCCTTTGCTTTAGAAAATGAAAAGGAAAAAAGAAGCAAGAAAATGATAAAGAATGAAATTTTTAGATATTTTTTCATTTTTCCCTTTCTTGTTCAATATGGCTGGTTTTAAGAGCAAGATGCTTTAAGTGACAATAAAACCTTAAAAAATACTACGAATTTATACTTGATAATTTGTTAAAAGTCAAAAGAATTTTGGTAAAAACTTTTGCACAGACTTAAATGTATTTTTGATAATTGTTAAATTTTCTTTGATTTTTTTTGAGCTATGTTTTATACAAGTTCAACGTTCAACATTGAAGAACAGTTTAATGACAAATGGTTAAAAATGTTATTTTAGGAGGGAAATTGTATTATACAAAAACAAATTTAGAATATGTATGATGTTTAATATATATCATAAAAAACGTAGGAGAAAATAATGTTCGACTTACACACTCATTCGACTTTTAGTGACGGTGTTTTAATTCCTTCGGAAGTGTTACGAAGAGCTTATGCTGCAAATTACAAGGGTATTGCAATAACGGATCATGCTGATTTTTCCAATTATAAATTTATAATAGACAACTTGTTGCACCTTAAAGATAAAATTTGCAATATTTCAGATATTAAGTTTTTACCGGGAATTGAAATTACACATGTTATTCCGGAGCAAATACCTGAGATTGCAGAGTCCGCAAAAAAGTTAGGCGCCGAAATAGTGGTTGTTCACGGAGAAACCATTGCGGAGCCTGTTGCAAGTAAAACCAATTTTTATGCTGTTTCCTCAGAGTTTGTGGATATACTTGCCCATCCAGGATTAATTACCGAAGAGGAGGCGTTACTTGCCAAAAAGAACAATATTGCTCTTGAAATTACCACGAGAAAGGGACATTCCCTCACAAACGGTTATGTTTTTAAGATTGCCCAAAGCTTTGGTGTGAAGCTTGTGTTAAATAACGATGCTCATACACCGTCTGATTTTGTAACGCGTGAGCAAGCTGAAAAAATTGTTCTTGGCTGTGGCGGCAGGGTTGCGGATTTTAATGCTATGCAGGAAAACGCAAGAGAATTTTTTGTATAATTATTATGGGTTTGAAAAATTTTATCAAATCAATTAGGGAAGATATTAAATGTTATTTTGAGAGAGATCCCGCTGCTAAAAGCGTATGGGAAATAATTCTTTGTTATCCGGGATTTCATGCAACTTTAATGCACAGAATAGCTCACTGGTTTTGGAAAAAAAAGTTTTATCTCATAGGTAGAATTATTTCCCATATAAACAGAGCTTTAACCGCAATAGAAATTCATCCGGGAGCCAAAATAGGCAAGCGTTTTGTCATAGACCACGGAATGGGTATTGTAATTGGTGAAACAACTGAAATTGGAGATGACGTTACTCTTTATCACGGAGTAACTCTCGGAGGCACAACTTGGAACAAAGGAAAAAGGCATCCCACTGTGAAAAACAACGTGGTTATAGGCACGGGAGCCAAGGTGCTCGGGAATATTACCATAGGAGATAATGTTAGAATCGGTGCAAATTCCGTTGTTTTTAAAGATGTTCCTCCTAATTCAACGGTAGTAGGTGTTCCCGGCAAAACAGTCAAAGCAAAAGACAAAATCAGAGGAGTGCTTGATCACCACAAACTTCCGGATGTGGAAGGAAATGCCATTAGAATTATGCTTGAAAAGATAATAAAAATTGAAGAGGAAATAGATTCTCTTAACAGAATGCACAATGATGCAAAAGAAAAAATTTTAAAAGATTACGATTTGGAACGTTTGAAAGATTTTTTAAAAGCATTTAAAAATGGAAACAGTTAGATATTACAGGGAAAACTTAAAAGGATTTAACGTTACATACAAAGAAAGCGACCTGTATATAAAAGCTGAAAAAATTTTAAAAACAGAAGCTTTTGCATCTGTTTTTAAACACAGAGAAGTTATAGAGCAATATATTTTCTTTAATCCTGATTTTTTTTCATCTTTAACACCTATTCAAATAAAGGGGGATGAGCCGAAAATTATAATGGAAATGAAAAAAGCCGGGATTTTGGCAAATGTGGGACCCTTTGCTTCGGTTGCAGGTGTTTTGGCTGAAAAAGTGGCTTTGGATTTGAATCGGTTTTCGGAAGAGGTTGTTGTTGAAAACGGAGGTGATGTTTTTTTAGCTGGGAAGAAGGATAAAATTGTGCGAATATCCGGCAAATTTCGTGCGAATCTTGCGCTAAAAATCGAAAAAAAGGAATTACCTGTTGCTGTTTGCTCTTCATCTTCCAAAATAGGACACTCTTTGAGCTTGGGAAATGCCGACCTTGTAACTGTTGTTGCCCAAAAAGGCGGAATTGCGGATGCTTTTGCCACTGCCATTTGTAATGAAGTGAGAAATAAAAATGATATTGAGAAAGTTATTGAAAAATATTGTAACAACAATGAGATTAAAGGTGTTTTGATTTTTTTTAAAAACAAAATTGCCGGTTGGGGCAACTTAAACATAATTAAAATAGAGGAGTGATTTTATGGATAAAAAAAGATTCGTATTAAGATTTTCAAAAACCAACTGGGACCAACCTGTTGTTTATAAACTGATTAAAGAATACAATCTTGTGATTAACATATTAATTGCAAATATACTGCCAAGACAGGAGAGTTATCTTGTTGCTGAAATTTCAGGTGACAGGGAAGATTTTGAAAAAGGTATCAAATATATTGAAGGTATTGGAATTCAAGTTGTTCCCATAGAGCAGTCTGTTGTGAGAAACGAATCGAAATGTGTTCACTGCGGTTTTTGCACTGCTGTTTGTCCCACCAAAGCTCTCCACGTTGACAAAAACACAAGAGAAGTTGTTTTTGAACAGGCAAAGTGTAGTGCCTGCGGTTGGTGTGTTAAAGTATGCCCTTACAAATCAATGGAAATGTTTTTAATGTAGAAATGTAGAAGCGATTTTTTGAAATTTAAATTTTTTATAGGTGAAAAAGTGAAAGTTGTAAGTATGATTTTGGCGGCAGGTGAAGCAAAACGTTTCGGTTATCCCAAACAGATTTTAAAGTGGAAAAATTCCACAATGCTCGGGACAGTTATAACCGAAGCGGTAGAAGCAGGTTTTGACAATGTGTTCGTTGTGCTCG
>CAZLFW010000231.1:0-11733 GCA_964559045.1 uncultured bacterium | reverse complement strand
CCTTCAAAATTTTTCAAGTTAAAAGCAGGAGCCATAATTTATTTTTATCTTTTTAAAGACTGCTGTGCAAAAGGCATTAAAACGTTCTCTTTCGGAAGGAGCCCCAAAGGCTCAGGGGTTTATAAGTTTAAAATGCAGATGCATGCAACCCCTTATCCTTTGTATATTTACAACTTTTTATTTAAAGGCGATAATGTGAATGCTGAAAAAATAAAAATTATCAGTGAAAAATATTCTTGGGTAGCTGATGTTTGGTCTAAATTACCGAAACCGGTTACTGATTATTTTTCTCCTAAGCTGCGTAAATGGATTTATTAAAAAAAATATTACCGCTTAGCGGTATATTTATATTTATTTTTATTCTTTGGAAAGGAATTGATTTAAAATCAGTAAGAGATGTTTTAGAACATATTAATTTAAAGTATTTGTTTCCCGCATTGTTTTTTACATTGTTAATAGTGTTTTTTAAAGCTGTTAGACTTTATCTCTTGTTGAACGAAAATAAGATTAGAATACAATTTATAAATTTTCTTGAGATATTTTCCAATACAAATCTTTTATCCTTGGTATCAAATCTTCTTTTATCTGAAACTACAGGAGCAATAGCTGTTATGCATAACCAAAGCAGTAAAACCAGAATTGCTAATATATATTTTTTATGCAATTTTACCGATTTTTTGGTGATTTTATTGCTATGTGGATTATCTTTAATATTTAACTACAATGTGATTTTTAATTTTATATCTTTGAAAAATATTGTCGGATATAAAATGCTCCTTTTTTTGTTAATATTTTTAGTGTTTTTTTCTGGGCTTTTTGTCCTTTTCCGCAAAAACATAAGTTCTTTGATTAAAAAAGTTTTAACTGATGTTAGAGAACTTGTAGTTAATTCCCGTAACACTCTATGCTCTTATACTCTTTTTATCTATTCCGCATATGTGTTAGCATTTTATTTTGATGCCAGAACTTTTAACATTAATATAGAATTTTTTTTTCTTCTTTTTGTATATACTTTGGGAAGTTTAATAAGCGTTATTCCCATATCTATTAATGGTCTTGGCACAAGAGAGGCTGTTTTTATATTTTTCATGCATATTAAAGGTATCTCAAATGAGAATTCATTTGCCTTGAGTCTATTTGCTTTTCTTTTTGCACCTTTATTAGTGCTACTTGGTTTTTATTTTTTTGTTTTAATAAAAAAAAGAATCTTGCCAAGTTTTTTTTAAGATATTTAATTTTATGGGGGAATTATGAAATTATGCATAACTGTGGATGTGGAAAAAGATGTGGGAGCTGTTGACTCCCTTTATGGAATCCATGAAGGATTGCCGGTTATTCTTGATTTGTTAAATGATTTTGACATAAAAGGAACATTTTTTATTTCTGGAGAGATATTAAATTTTCTTGATAAAACAGGAGCTCTTGAAAATATCCTAAAGGCAAAACATGAAGTAGCATCCCATGGATACAGACACCTTGATTACAGAGATTGGAGTAAAGAAAAAATAGAAGATGAAATATTAAAATCAAAAGAAGAGTTAAAAAAATATACAGGAGCAGATGTGGTTGGCTATAGAAGTCCACAATTTAGAGTAAATGAAAAAATTATCAATGTGTTGAAGGCTACTGGTTTCAGATATGACTCTTCCATCCCTGAACCTAACGGTTTTAGTGCCGCATCACTGCTTAGAGGTGTGAAATTTGATTCTGACATTGTTGAAAGAATAAATAATAATAATTTTAAAGAGTTTGTTGTTAACTCAATTCCAGTTATCAAAATTCCTCACGGAATTTTTTGGATTAATTTTCTGGGATTAACTTTATACAGATATTTTTTTAAAAAGTTTAAAGATAGAATGGTAGTTATATATATGCATCCTTTTGACTTTGTGAAATACAAAAGTAGAGTTAAATTTCCTACTTTATTGGAAAATTTATTATATCCTATAAAAGATGGAAATTTTTCCAGATTATTTGAAGACTTATTGTGTTTTTGGAGAAGTGAAAATATAGATTTTATAACTCTTAAAGAAGAGTCAATGATAATTGGTGAATAATATAATCTTCAATGTAAAGAATTAATAAGCGAGCTTTTTGCTGTCTTGCATGTGGTATATTGGGTTGTTATATAGGGGTAATATACCGAAAAATCTCTTTTTTCAAGTCTGTTTTTATCATATATATTTTTGAGAATATGGAGTTTTCTATTTTATGCTTGTTCTTATTTCCACTATTTGGCTGCCTTTTTTATAGAAATGTTTGTATAGTTCTTTTTGTGCTTTTTTCCCGGGAATAAGAGTAATAAGAGCTTTTGTGCCATCTTGCAAAATATAATTAGGATTATCTAACTCTATTTCTGCCACCATTCTCCCTATTTTAGGATCAACAATGGGAGTGATTTTAGTTATTCGTGCTTTTGTGCTGTAAGGAGGCGTTGTGATAAAGTCTATATGAACAATATCGTTTTCATGGATAAATTGGAATAATCCAGAGGCAACACCTGCTCTAACAACAACTTTTTCAATATTAACTATTTGCGCAACTACATTTCCTATTGCCACTGTTTGATCAGGGGTCAAAGAAAAACCTGTTAGATAACCAGCGATATTTGTTCTTGCACTGTTATTTTTTTGCTTGTTTAAAAGTTTTATTAATTGAACTTTTTTGTTTCTCCTTTGCTTGTAAAGATTTGTATTTCTTGATGAATAGTTCTCTTTAATATTTTCTTTTTCTGCTAACAGCCTGAAGTATTTTTCTTCCGCACTTTCCAATTCTGTTTTTGTGGCGTAACCTTCGGCATATAAACTTGCTATTCTTTCAAGCTGTGCTTTTGCCACTCTAATTAACTCCACACGTGATCTAATAACTCTATATGAATTATTTCTATTAATATTTATTTCTCTGTTAATGTCTGCTATTTCGCTTTTAATTGTTTCTATTTGAACATCCACTTCTTCATTTCCTATTGTATAAAGAATGTCTCCTTTTTTTACCCAATCTCCATTTTTAAAAAATATTTTTTTTACTGTTCCTGTTTCAGGTGCAAGAATTTTTTCTTTTTTAAAAGGTCTCACTACTCCTTCCAATTTTACTTTTAAGGTTTTTTTGCCTGCTTTTATTAGCTGTTTTTGCTCGGGAGTTTTGGCACAGTTAGAGAACATAAGTATAAAAAATAATAACGTTATATATATCACGTATTCGAGTTTATATTTTATAAATATTTTTTTTAATGTCCATTTGGTGAACATTTTTCTTTTACCCAAATTTAGGCTCCTTTTACACCTTCAAGTTAAAGAATATTGAAAATTCTTATCCTCGCGTTACCTGTAGGAGCAGAATGACTTTTTTAATGTTTTTTTGAGAAAACTTTACAATTTTAAAATATATAAAATTTTACTCCTTTACTTTAATAATACTTAAAACAGCAAAATATTTGCCAAAAGTTTTATTACTCTTTCTTTTTCTTATTGGATATTAAAGGTTTTTATGATATTATTTAAAATAAAAAATGTATTTTTTAAGAGGTATGTAAAATTGGAGATAATAGCTGATAATTTTACAGTTTCAAACAGTTTAATTTTTCAAAAATTAAAAAACAGAGACAAAAAATTTTTTTTGGAGTTTTTTGAAAAAATATCGGAAATTACTGATTTTATTGATATTAATCTGGGACAGTTAAAGAAGGAAATTAAGGATATTGTTGATTTTATTTTTAAAATTCTTTATGAAGTTCATGAGTTCAGAATTGTTTTGGATACTGTGAATTTGGACACAATTAAATATGCTGTTGCCTGTTGCAAAGATACACCCATTTTAAATGCACTTTCCATTGACCCTTTTAAAATAGAGAATATTCTGCCAATTGCAAAAGAGTATAATACGGAAATAATTTCCCTTATAATGGATTCTCGTGTGCCTGTTACACTTGATGAAAAAATTTTTTTGACACTTGAACTGGTTAATCAATGTTCCGAATATGGCATCCCATGTTCTAAAATTATAGTTGACCCTGTTGCAGCTCCCCTTGGCTGGGAAAAAGGAGGAGAGTATAATAAAAATAACCTTGAATATCTTGAAATTGTAAAACAGGCGGTTTCGGAAGATATTAGAACCGTAATGGGATTTTCAAACATTACAACAGGTGCAACAGGTAACAGAAGTGTCAAAAAACTTGACGCATACTATCTTGCAATGTCTTATGCAAAAAACATTGACTATGCACTTGTCAATGTTTTTGACAGAAACATAACAGATGTTTTGAATTTTATAAACGTCATTGATAATAAAAGAATTTTCAGCGCAGCACAATTCAATGGGTAGAGAATCTTATTTTCTGAAAAACTTTCGTTCAACTGTTGGAAAGGCAATAAACGATTTTAATCTTATTCAAAAAAATGACAGAATTTTAGTGGGATTTTCCGGTGGCAAAGACAGTATTGCATTATTTGATATTTTAAATTCGAGAAAAAAGTTTGTTCCTGTGAATTATGAGCTTATCCCCTTATTTGTTTATAACGGAGAATATGTTGATACTATAAAGGAAGTTGAAAATTTTTTCAGAAATTTTTACAATTTAAGTGCAATTATTAAAACAGTTAATATCAGTGAGTTTGTAAAATCCGGGAAAAACAATGAAAATCCGTGCTTTATCTGCTCCAGGATAAGAAGAAAAATTTTTTTTGATACAGCATACGAATTAAAGTGCAATAAGCTTGCTCTTGGACACAATATGGACGATATGAACGAAACCTTGCTTCTTAATATTTTTTACAGCGGCAATATATCCACAATGCTTCCGAAACAGGTATTGTTCGATGGAGATTTAACCATTATCAGACCTCTGATATACCTGTTGGAAAACCAAATTTTAAAATATGTGAAAACATTGGACCTTCCTGTAATTGAAAAGAAATGTTCATACAGGGGGAAAAGCAGGCAGAGAGAAAAGATAAAACGGATAATAAACGAATTATATGAAGACAATAAAAAAGTTAAGAAAAATATAGCAAATTCCGTAAGAAACGTTAATGCGGATTATCTATGGCAAAACATTGAAAAAGGAGATAAATGAATCATGCTTGAAAATCTGAACACTCAACAGGTTGATGCTGTTGTTGACAATAAAAATCCTCTTTTGGTGCTTGCAGGTGCAGGTAGCGGAAAGACAACTCTTTTAACTGTTAAATACGCATATCTTGTTAAAAATGAGGGGTTGAGTCCTCATAAGATATTTGCAGTTACTTTCACAAATAAAGCTGCAAAAGAGATGAAAGAAAGAATCGAAAAATTAACGGGAATTACTTATAATATCCCTTGGATTTCAACATTCCACTCTTTCGGCGTAAAAGTATTGAGAAAATTTATAGATAGACTTGGTTATTCTTCTGATTTTACCATTTATGACGATGCGGACCAAAAAAATTTTCTTAAAAAACTCATTAAGAACAACTTGAATCTCGATGAAAAAACTTTTCCCCCTAAAAAGGTAGCGTATTTTATCAATTCTTTTAAAAATTCGGGTGTTTCTCCAGAAGAGCTTGAATTAAACGATAGAAATCCCGTGCATAACAATTTGAAAATTATTTATTCTCTTTATCAGGATAAGATGAGAGAGAACAACTCTGTTGATTTCGGAGATTTGCTTTATCTCACGGTGAGGCTGTTCAACGAGTTTGAGGATGTTGCGGAATATTACAGGTTTCTTTTTAACTATATTCTTGTTGATGAGTATCAGGATACAAATAAAATACAGTATAATTTGATAAAACTTCTTGCAAAAGGAAAAAGAGGAATATGTGTCGTAGGAGATGACGATCAGTCCATTTACGGTTGGAGAGGCGCCAACATTGAGAATATTTTGAGATTTGAGAAAGATTTCCCAGGTGCCAAGATAATTAAATTGGAGCAAAATTACAGATCTACATCCAACATTTTGAATGCCGCCAATGAACTTATAAGCAGAAACAAGCGTCGAAAAGGTAAAAATCTGTGGACCGACAGAGGCACTGGTGAAAAGATAACCGTTTTCAAAGGAATTGACGAGTATGATGAAGCACGGTTTGTTGTGAATGAAATTTCAAAGATAAACGATTATCCCAACAGTGCGATACTTTACCGAACCAATGCTCAGTCAAGGGTGTTTGAGGACGAGTTGGTAAAAAAAGGCATACCTTACGTTATCATAGGAGGATTTAAGTTTTTTGACAGAAAAGAGGTTAAAGATATAATCGCTTACTTGAAAATTATTGACGGAAGTGACGATATCTTATCTTATGAACGGGTTATAAATGTTCCTGCAAGGGGAATAGGAGCAAAAACTTTCGGAAGGATTATCGAGATTTCAGCAGAGAGTGGAAAAAACATTTATAATGTCCTTGAAGAGATTTCAAACGGTGATATTGATTTTCCGGCAAGGGCGAAAAAAGGTGTAGAAAAATTTTTCAATACAATAAAATTATTGAGAAAAGCCAAAGATTCCGATGAAATGACAATTTCGGATTTAGCGGCATTACTGATAGAAAAAACGGAATATTTAAATGTCTTTGATTCTCTTGACCCAATTGAAAGTGAGAATAAAATATTAAACATACAGGAACTTATCAGTTCAATTAAGCATTTTGAAGATGTTAATAAGGATGGGACCCTCACTGACTATCTTGATAATGTCACTTTAACATCTTCGGGAGATGTTACAAGTGAAGGTAACTGTGTGAGCCTTATGACTATCCATTCGGCGAAAGGTCTGGAATTTGAATACGTTTTTTTAACAGGTTTTGAAGATTCTCTTCTCCCTCATGTAAATTCAAAGAACAGTGAGGCTGAGATAGAGGAGGAGAGACGTTTATGTTATGTTGCCATTACAAGGGCAAAGCAAAAGCTTTATATTACTCTTTGCGACAAAAGGAGCAGAGGCAGAATGACTCAATACAATATGCCGTCTCCTTTTTTAAAAGATTTACCTTTGAATTTGCTGGAATTATATGAAATGAACGTGATTAAGCCCAAAATCAACTCTTCGACAATTATTCGGGATAATAAAAGTGCTAACGCCAATGCCCCATGCTCTGGAATAAAAGCGGGAATGAACGTTAACCACGGAAGGTTCGGAACAGGAAAGGTTTTAGCTTTAACAGGATACGGAGAAGAGCGGAAAGTTGTTATTTTTTTCAGAAGATACGGAAAGAAAACACTTTTGCTTAAAAAGGCTAATTTGCAGTTTTTGTAAAATACACGGATATTTTTTATTTTTGAAAAATGAATAATAACTAACTGTTATTGAATATTCGTTAAAAACATTATTCATTTTAAAATTACTTGTTGTTTTTTTAACTGAATTGGTTTTGTTTATGAATTTATTTGTTGAACTTTTAAATAATTTGAATTCAGGTGGATTATTTTCCGTATCCGGTTACTCTTTATCCTCTTTTTCTCTTTTCATAGCTTTGTTAAAAGAGTATACTTCGAAAAACATTGTTGTTGTAGTGCCTGACAGGGAGACAGGCTTTGAATTGCAAGATAACATTGAGGCGTTTTCAAAGAGTGGTAATGCTGTATGTTATAATTTAAGCAAGTTTTTTCCGTTCAGTCATATTTTAACAGAAAAATTATTTGCTTCTGAAACAATGTCCATGCTTTATTCTCTTGTTTCCGGAAAAGAAAATATTTCAATACTTCCTTGCTCTGCTCTATTAAAGAAATTTACGAATCCCAAAAATATTTTTTCCAATATTATTAATTTGAAAAAAGGAGATACACTTGACAGGGAGGCTCTTGCTCTTTACCTAATTGAATACGGTTATGAAAACGAATATATCTTGTCAGACAAAGGTGAATTCTCTTTCAGAGGTGATATTGCCGATATTTACATCCCTGTTTATTCCAATCCCGTAAGAATAACTTTGTGGGACGATTACATTGAGAATATAAGCTTTTTTAACATTAAAACCCAAAAACGTTTTAAAAATAGAGATGTTAAGGAAATAAGCATTGTGCCCAACTGTGAATTCATTTTTAGTGATGTAAATATTGATGCTGTTATTAAAAAACTTAAAACAAAAAGGGAGTCAGAGCTTTCGGAAATTTTGAAATTAAAGAATTTTGATATAAATATTGCAATGTGTCCCTATTTAGCAGGTGAAGATACGGTTTCTATTTTTGATTTCATAACTTCTGGGAACAATATATTTGTTTTTTTCAACGCATTTGATGTTTTTAAAAATATCAAAAAATATGAAAAAGAATTGGTTGGGCATTTCAGTGATATATTTGACGAAGGCATTGAATTTGTTTCTTATAACAGTTATTTTTATAAAGCTGAGGATATTTTATCAAGAATCGAATCAGCGGATTTGTTATGTGATGATGTGGAAATTCATAACCGAAACAGAAAAAACATAAATTTGGAAACAAGGGAATATGAAGATTTACATAAGCAAATAAAAGAATCCGCTAACTCTCCTTTTACTCCGCTTGAAAAAGAATTCAATGAAAACGTCTCATTAGGGTTTACCACATTTTGTCCGTTTTCTGACAAGGTTAGAAAGGAAAATGTTTTTTCTTTTGCCCGAAAAAGCGGGCTTCCCGTTGAGGAAACAGATACATTGTTAACAGAACTTTTATTGTCATCAAAGAAAAGAAAAATTTATTTTGCTCACCGTGATATTGGCAAGGGGTTTAAAAGCTCTTTTTTAAAGGTTTCGGTAATATCAGAAAGAGATATATACGGGAAGAGCAGAAGAGTCAGAAAAACCGAATATGTTAAAGAACATTCTCTGAGAAAATTTTCCGAGCTTAAAAAGGGTGATTATGTTGTTCATGTGGAACACGGAATAGGATTGTTCAAAGGGCTGGAACACATTGAGATAGCAGGAGTAAAAAAAGAGTTTATTTTGTTGGAGTATTTAAAGGGGGACAAATTATACGTTCCTGTTGAAAAATTTAACTACATTCAAAAATATATAGGAGATGACGGTTATATCCCCTCTGTTGACAAGCTTGGAAGCGACAGGTGGAGTAAAAATAAAATTAAAGTTCAGCAGGCTGTTGAGTTTGTTGCAAAAGAGCTTCTTGAGCTTTACGCTTCGAGAAAAATTATAAAAGGAATATCTTTCAGAGGGAACGAGCAACTTATTGATGAATTCGGAGAAAAATGGGAATACGATTTAACCGATGATCAGGTTAAAGCTATTAACGATATTTTTGATGACATGGATAAAGAATATCCCATGGACAGGCTTTTATGCGGAGACGTGGGATACGGGAAAACCGAGGTTGCGTTAAGAGCTGTTTTAAAGGCGGTTTTTGCAGGTTATCAGGTTGCTTTTTTAGTTCCCACTACTATTTTAACACTTCAGCATTTTACCACTTTTAAAGAAAGATTTAAGGAATATCCGGTTAATGTTGAGAAAATTTCAAGATTTGAGGATAAAAAACAGCAGAAAAAAATAGTTGAGAAAACCGAAAAAGGTGAAATTGACGTATTAATCGGAACTCACAGGTTATTGCAGAAAGATGTAAAATGGAGAAATCTCGGGCTTCTTATAATTGACGAAGAGCATAAATTCGGAGTAAAGCATAAGGAAAAAATCCAAATGATAAGAAAAAATCTTGATGTTCTTTCAATGACCGCCACACCTATTCCAAGGACTTTGCAAATGGCTTGCCTCGGAGTAAAAGACCTTTCAGTGATTAATACTCCGCCAATGGACAGAAAAAGCATTGATACCAAAATAATTAAATTTGATAAAAAAATTATCAGAAGAGCTGTTTTGAAAGAGATAGAAAGGGGAGGGCAGGTATATTTTGTCCATAATCGCATTAAGTCCATTTATCAAACGGCTGAGCTATTAAAGGAATTTTTGCCGGAGGTGAAAATTGCCGTTGCTTACGGTCAAATGGACAAAGAAGAGCTTGAAATTATTTACAGAGATTTTATAAACAAAAAATTTGATATGCTTGTCTCCACCACAATTATAGAATCAGGATTGGATAATCCCAATGTTAATACCATATTAATAAACAGGGCGGACAGATTCGGTATTTCACAACTATATCAGTTAAGAGGCAGAGTCGGTAGAAGCAATATTAAAGCTTATGCTTATTTTATTATCCCTGCAAAAGAAATTATCAGCTCCGTTGCTCTTAAAAGACTAAAAATACTGCAAACTTATGCAGGGTTAAGCGAAGGTTTCAAACTTGCAATGAGTGACCTTGAAATAAGGGGAGCAGGAAATCTTTTCGGTGAAAAACAATCGGGACACATTCTCTCAGTTGGTTTTGAGTTTTATATGGATATGCTGGAGGATGCAATAAAAAAATTAAAAGGCGTGCTTGAAACAGATGACTTTGAGACAGAAATAAACTATAACATTAATGCTTTTATTCCTGAATCTTTTATTGCAGAGGAAAAAGAAAGGTTGTATGTTTATAAAAAATTGTCTCTTGTAAAAACGGAAGAAGAGTTTGGAAATATTATCGAGGAATTGGAAGATAGATTCGGGAAGTTTCCCGAAGAATTCAAAAATTTGACAAATGTGCTGAAAATCAAGATTCTTCTGAAAATTTACGCCATTCCAAGAGGGGATATTAAATCTGATTCCATTGTTCTTTTCCTTGACCAGAGAAGCAAAATAGACCCTGTTAAAGTTATTTCTCTTGTTAAGTCGCATTCAGATAAATTTTTAATGTTAAATCAAAACAGCTTGAAAATAGTGCTATATACTGATAACATGGAAAAACGTTACCATGAACTTAAAGAAACCTTAAAATTGTTTGAATTAAAAGATAAAAAAGTGTAAGAGAAGAGTAACTTTTTTCTGAAAATACGGGTAAATACAAGTTTAAGGTTGAAAAACGTTTTGATAACACATAGTTGAAAATGTTACAAAGATCATAATGAATAAGGATTTTCAGATGAAAAAAATTTTGGTAACAGTTGCTATATTTTCTTTTTTCCTTATATCATGCAATAACGATATGTATAAGGAAAAATTAGTGGAACCTGTAAAGCGGATTAAAGAAACCGTAATTGCTGAGGTTAACGGTATTCCAATTACCTTATCCGATTATAAAAGAGCTGCACAAAATCTCCCTGAAGATTTGAAGAGATTGTTGAAAGAAAAAGAGAAACAAACTCAGTTTGTTGAAAATCTTGTTACAAGAGAATTGCTTTATCAGGAGGCAAAAAGGAACAATATTCACAAAAGGAAAAATATTGAAAAATTACTTGAAGAGTATAAAAAAAACGTTCTTATAAATGAGCTTATAAATGTAAAGGTAAAAAATAAAGTTAACATTACGGATAAAGAAGCATACAAGTTTTACATGATGAATAAAGACGATTTTTATACTCCCGATTTAGTGGAATTTACTCAATATTTTTTTAAGGATTATACCGATGCTGTTAATTTTTTGAAAAATTACGATTTATCTCAATGTTTTAACAAATGTTTTTCAAAAAGAAAAGGATTGACAAGCATTAACTCTCTTCCTGAAAAGATAGCCTTTGCGTTGAAAAACTTAAAAGAGGGTGAGTATGCTTCCAATATTGTATTCACCGATAAAGGGTATTGTGTCTTAGAATTGAATAAAAGGGTGCAAGGTTATTTGCTGCCGTTTTACAAGGTGAAGGATGAGATAAAATCAAAATTAAAACAGGCAAAAGAAAAAAATGTTTTAAACGATTATATAAAAGAGCTTAAAGAGCGTTCAAAAGTTGAAATTTTTTGGGAAAAT
>CAZLFW010000230.1:0-8671 GCA_964559045.1 uncultured bacterium | reverse complement strand
TAGCTCCCATTAAAGCTCTGTATCGTTCGATTACATTCTCCCCTTCAAGAATCATCAGAACAACCGGTCCTGAGGTCATAAAATCTATAAGACTGTTGAAAAAAGGCTTTTCCTTATGAACATAATAAAGACCTTCCGCTTGTTTTCTCGTTAATGTAGCCATTTTCATTGCAATAATTTTTATATTGTCATCTTCTAAAATGGAAACGATTTTTCCTATAACGTTTTTCTTAACCGCATCAGGTTTGATAATTGATAATGTTTTCTGTTTCATTTATATTCCTCCGTTTTTTTATTCAAAATCAACAAAAATGTTCTGATTTTTTATTTTGAGTCCTTTGGACTGCTCAATTATACTGTTTTTCATTTCTACTCTGTAATTTTTTAATTTAACCTTTAATTCAGCATTGGACAATGATATAATCTGCAGCGCAAATATTGCGGCATTTTTAGCACCTGCTTTACCTATTGCCATTGTTGCCACAGGAATTCCTCCTGGCATTTGAACAATGGAAAACAAAGCATCTGTCCCGTTTAACGCTGTTGCCGCAACAGGAACGCCTATTACTGGAATATTTGTCATTGATGCAACAACACCTGGAAGATGAGCTGCAGCACCTGCTGCCACAATAAAAACCTTAACATTGGAATCTTCGCATAACTCCACAAATTTTTCCGTTCTCTCAGGTGTCCTGTGAGCCGAAGTTATAACAAGCTTGTATGATATTGAAAATTTCTCCAAAATTTTTAAGGATTCTTCTATAACAGGATAATCCGACTGACTTCCTATCATTAATGCAACGTCAAAGTTATCAAAATTCTCCATAAATCCTCCGTGACAGTAAGAGATTATTTGTTATAATGATTAATTGGATTCAGATCGTATTATTCTTCAAAATCTTCGTAGTCAAAACTGCTTTCAAAATCCATCATTTCGTTGAGAGATGATATATATGCACTCATTGCTTCTGATAAATTTTTTATTATCTCGCTGTATTCGAGCTTTTCTTTTGCTGTCTTTGCCTTAGACATATCTTTTACAACTGATGCCATTTCCTCAATAAGCAGTTCGAAATATTTATCAGGACCTAACATTGTCATTTTTACACTCCTTTTTTTTTTGTTTCATTTCCATACATAAATTTTATTTAAAAAACAATAAAAAAGTTGCAATTTAAAAAAAATTATTATAAAAGCTTTTCCCTATAATTTTAAGGAGGTTATTTAATGTTTGAATATTTAAGGAAAAATGCGTCATCTGTTTTTATTAAAGTTATTCTCGGCATTGTTGCTTTGGTGTTTGTTTTTTGGGGGGTAGGCAGTTTTTCCAATAAAAAGGTTTCCAATTATGCTGCAATTGTAAATAACAACAGGATAGGCATTCAAGATTTTTACAGAGAATTTGACAATTTTGTAAAAAATTACGAAAAACAGTATAACATAAAATTTGATCAGAAAATGATTAAACAGTTCCATTTAAAGGAAAATGTTTTAAACAGTCTCATTAACAGAAACCTTCTTTATCAGGAAGCTTTAAAATCCGGGATAAAAGTGACTGACGAAGAATTGAGAAATTTTATTATATCCGTGCCAGCTTTTAAAAACAACGGAGTTTTTGACAAAAGAAGATACATTGAGCTGCTTCAAATGAACAGGCTTACACCTGAGATTTTCGAGGCACAACTTAAGTTTGACCTTACAATTTCCAAATTTCAGCAGTCTCTCGGGAATGCGGTAATACTCACTGAAGACGAGCTGAGAGACGCATTTGACCTTGAAACCAAAAAAGTTAAACTCAGCTTTGTTAAAATTCCTTTCAAAAGTTTTTCAGACAAAGTTAAATATACGGACAAGCAGTTACGTGCATTTTACGATTCACACAAGGAAGCATTCAGAGTGCCTGAAAAAAGAACGATTAAATACATTGAGGCTAACAAAGAATATTTTCTAAAAGGTTATAAAATCAAAGAAAAAGAGCTTAAAGACTATTACGACAAAAACCTAAACTCTTTTAAAGTGCCTGAAAAAATAAGAGCAAGACATATTTTGGTAAAAACCAAAAAAGAAGCTGAAGAATTATTAAAAAAACTTAAAAACAACGGTAATTTCATTGAGCTTGCCAAAAAATATTCAATAGGTCCGTCAGCAAAAAACGGCGGAGACCTCGGTTATTTTACAAAGGGTCAAATGGTGCCGACATTTGAAAAAGCTGCATTTGCTCTCAAAAAAGGTGAAATAAGCAACATTGTTAAAACTCAGTTCGGATACCACATTATTAAATTGGTGGATATAAAAAAAGCTTCTGTTGAACCTTTTGAAAAAGTAAAAGATTCCATTAAAAATACTTTGGAAAACAATTACGCGGAATCCAAAATGAATGAATTTTATAAAAAATATTCATCAATAACCGATAACTCTTCCTTAAACTCTCTTTCAAAAAAACTTCACATTAAAATTAAAACAGCTAAAAATATTACAAAAGACAGCGAAAAATTTCCGCCTTCTTTTGCTGAAGCTGTTTTTCAAAGCGAATTAAAGCGTGTTAACATCACCAAAGGCAATGCATTTGTGCCTGTTTATATATTCACAGTTGAGAAAATATCGCATTCATACATACCGGTTTTTGAAAAAATCAAAGACAAAGTAAGGAAAAAATTCATATTTGAAAAAGCAAAACTTCTTGCATTACAGCAAGCGGATAAAATTATCAAAACAAGTAAAAACATAGAAGATATTTTAAAATTAAATTTAAAACATGACACCACCGATTTTATCCCGTTGTTCAGACCTTTTTCCCAAAAGCTTGCAAGCCTTGATTTAAAACCTATTGCAAATCTTAACAAAAAAGGAGATATACTAAAATCTCCGTTAAAAGACAGCGAAGCTGCATATATTGTATGGATTGACGATGTTGCGAAGTTTAACGAAGAACAATTTGAAAAAAATAAAGATAAAATCAAAAATGCCATATTAAAAGAAAAGTTAAACTTTAGGATAAACAAGCTTTTAACTGAATTAAGAAAAAAAAGCAAAATTCAAATAAACGAAAAAATATTAAGATAGCACAAAAGAACGAAAATTTTTCGTTCTTTTGTGAAGATTTTACGCTTTTTTTTCTTCTTTATTTAGAGCAATCAAAATGCTTTTTATAACATAAAGATATTGTTCGCTTTTTTAAAAATGTTAAAAATGCAAATCTTGGTATGAAAGTTGTATATATGTAATGGTTTCAGATAACAATTAATTATCCAATAATAAAAACAGGAGGAAGAAATGGCTAAAGAATTAAACATTCAGGAAGCAACAATTTGTCCGTCTACAGCTCAAATGCTTGAAAAAGCTAAGGCAGACGGAGTTACCACAGCATTTGACAGAGCAAATGACATGAAGCCTTGTCCCATAGGAGGCGATGCAGCATGTTGTAAAAACTGTTCAATGGGACCTTGTAGATTAAGCCCCAAAAATCCTTATGACAAAGTAGGAGTTTGCGGTGCCACTTACGACACAATTGCAGCAAGAAACTTTGCCAGAATGGTAGTTGCCGGTGCAGCCGCCCATACTGACCACGGTATGGCAATGCTTGACCTTTTCAAAGAAGTTGTTGAAGGCAAAATCACTGATTACGAAATAAAAGACGTTGAAAAATTAAAATATGTTTGTGAAGAAGTTGGAATAGCTCTTTACGATGATGAAGACAATCCAAGAGACATTAAAGACCTTGCAATGGATTTATACCACGAATTGGAAAAAACATATACTGCTGTTGAAGGTGAAATTCCTTTTGCAAAAAGAGTTCCCGAGAAAACTCTTGAAAAATGGAGAGAGCTCGGTATTGTTCCGAGAGGTTCCATGAGAGAGCTTATGGAAATGATGCACAGAACTCACATTGGTGTTGATCAGCAGTATGAAAACATTATCAGACAAGCTTCAAGAACCGCTCTTTCCGACGGTTGGGGCGGCTCCATGGTTGCAACTGAAATATCCGATATTCTTTACGGCACTCCTAAAGCATTAGTTGCCGGTGTTGACATGGGATATTTGGAAGAAAACAAAGTAAACATTATTGTTCACGGTCATGAGCCTAATCTTTTCGAATCAATGATAGACGCTGTTAATGACCCTGCAAACATTGAAAAAGCAAAAGCAGCAGGAGCAGAAGGAATAGTTCTGCTCGGTATGTGCTGTTCTGGTGCTGAAGTTCTTATGAGGCACGGTATCCCTCATGCAGGTAATTTCATGTCAACTGAAACAATCATAGTTACCGGAGCAGTTGATGCTATGGCTGTTGATGTTCAGTGTATTAAGCAGGCATTGGCTCCATTGTCAGAATGCTACGGGACAAAATTTGTTACAACCAATCCAAGAGCTCACATTGAAGGAGCAACTCATGTTGAGCTTAAAGAGGACAATCCAAGAGAATGTGTAGATAAAATAGTTGAAATGGCTATTGACAGATTTAAAAACGGAAGAAGAGCTAAAATTGAAATTCCTAAGAATAAAAAGCTCGGTATCCACGGTATTTCTCACGAATACGTTAACTATATGCTCGGCGGTAAATTCAGATCAACATATCAGCCTCTTAACGACAATGTTATTAACGGAAGAATCAGAGGTGTTGCAGGTGTTGTTGGATGTACCAACCCAAGGGTTAAACATGACTGGGTTCATGTTGAGCTTGTTAAAGAGCTTATCAAAAACGACGTTCTTGTTCTCCAAACAGGTTGTTCTGCTATCTCTCTTGCTAAAGCAGGTCTCATGGATCCTTCCGCAAAAGACCTTTGCGGTCCCGGACTCAAAGAGGTTTGTGAAGCAGTTGGTATGCCTCCTGTTCTCAATGTAGGTTCTTGTGTTGATAACTCGAGAATTTTAATTGCAGCTACTGAAATGGTTAGAATAGGCGGACTCGGAGAATCAATAGCAGACTTGCCTGCAGCAGGTGCGGCTCCCGAATGGATGAGTGAAAAAGCTATTTCAATTGGTCACTATTTTGTAGCTTCAGGTGTTTATACAATATTCGGCGTATCATTCCCATCAATTGAAGGCACCAAATTCCATAAACTCCTTATGGACGGTTTAGAGTCTGAATGGGGTCTCGGGAAGTGGGATTTTGCCGCTGATCCTTATGAAATGGCTAAGAAGATGATTGCTCATATTGATAAGAAAAGAGAAGAGCTCGGTATTGCGGGACAAGTTGAAAGAAAGCTTTTCGACATGGAAGACAGAAGACAATTGGACGCATAATAGAGTTAATTTTTCAAAAAAGTTTCAAAAAAGCAGGCTTAAAAAGCCTGCTTTTTTGAATTTATTTTTAATTTTAATAAAGAACCATCTTTTATTGTAATTTTTTTTTCCGTTTTGTCAGCTATTGCTTTTTCATGTGTAACTATAATTAAAGTAACTCCGTTTTCTTTTAGTTTTTCAAAAAGCGTTAAAATGGCATCACTGCTTTTACTGTCAAGGTTCCCCGTGGGCTCATCCGCAAGGATGATTTCGGGATTGTTTATTAATGCCCTTGCAATTGCAACTCTCTGCTGCTGGCCCCCTGAGAGTTCGTTAGGCTTATGTTTAATCCTATCTGATAATCCTACAAGCTCAATTAGATTTTCCGCTCTTTTCAAAGCTTCTTTTTTGCGGATTTTCTTGTTGTATAAAGTGGGCATTAAAACATTTTCCAAAACATTGTAATTGTGGAGCAGGTTAAAAGATTGAAATACGAAGCCTATCTTTTCTGCTCTTATTTTTGAAAGCTCCTTATCAGAAAATGTTGATATTTCTTTTGATTCAAAGAAATATTTTCCTGATGTGGCTCTGTCGAGACATCCTATTATGTTCATAAGCGTTGTTTTTCCGCTTCCGGAAGCTCCAACTATTGATATGTAATCGTTTTTATTAATTTCAAGGTTGATATTTTTCAGGACATGGACATTAACTTTGCCAGTGTTGTATATTTTGTCAATATTTACCAATTTTATAAGATTTTTCAAAACAACTCTCCTTATGCAGATTTACACTTAAAAAAACTACTTTTGTGTGAATAAGAGCGGTTGTAAAAAAATTGCTGTTGGATTTTCATTTGTTTTGTATTAAACTATTGTGATATAATACAAGATTAAGTCTGAAATTGCAAATTTTACTTGTAAAATAAAAAAGCCCTTCCTTTCGGAGGGGCTTTGAGTAACAACTTTTAAAAGGGGGAGATTAATACATTCCGCCCATACCTCCCATGCCGCCCATACCGCCGCCGGCAGGCATTGCAGGCATATCTTTTTTCTCTTCTGGTTTATCTGTTACCAAACACTCTGTTGTAAGCATCAAAGATGCAACACTTGCAGCATTTACAAGTGCAAGTCTCTCAACTTTTGTTGGGTCTATTATACCTGCATCAAGCATGTCAACAAATTCGCCTGTTGCAGCGTTGAAACCTTCGTTGGTTTTTCCGTTTTTAACTTTTTCAAGTAAAAGAGCAGCTTCAAGTCCCGCATTTTCAACAATTTGTCTGAATGGAGCTTCAAGAGCTTTTTTGATGATATTTACACCTATTTGCTGGTCTTCATTACTAACAGAAACGTTATCCAAGCTTGAGATACATCTTAAGAGAGATACACCGCCTCCGGGAACTATTCCTTCCTCAACAGCAGCCTTAGTAGCGTTTAATGCATCTTCTACTCTTGCTTTTTTCTCTTTCATTTCAGTTTCTGTGGCAGCTCCCACACTGATTACAGCAACACCGCCAACAAGTTTGGCAAGTCTTTCTTGTAATTTTTCTCTGTCATAATCAGATGTTGTTTCTTCTATTTGAGCTCTTATTTGATTTACCCTTCCTTCTATGTCTTCTTTATTTCCAGCACCGTCAACAATGGTTGTGTTATCTTTGTCAACTGTGATTCTCTTTGCCTGTCCCAAGTCGTTTAAGGTTGCATTTTCAAGTTTTAATCCCAATTCTTCGGATATAACCTGTCCACCTGTTAAAATTGCAATGTCTCTTAACATTTCTTTCCTTCTGTCTCCGAAACCTGGAGCTTTAACTGCACAGCAGTTTAATGTGCCTCTGATTTTGTTAACAACCAATGTTGCCAAAGCTTCGCCTTCTATGTCTTCGGCAATGAGTAAGAAAGGTTTGCCTGATTTGGCAATTTGCTCAAGAACAGGTAAAAGGTCTTTCATGTTTGAGATTTTTTTGTCATGAATTAAAATATAAGCATCTTCAAGAACAGCTTCCATTCTTTCGGCATCAGTTACAAAGTAAGGTGAGAGATAACCTCTGTCAAACTGCATACCTTCAACAACGTCAAGGTATGTTTCCATTCCTTTGGCTTCTTCTACGGTTATTACGCCTTCTTTTCCAACTTTTTCCATTGCTTCAGCTATAATGTTTCCTATTGTTTCGTCGTTGTTAGCCGAAATGGTTCCAACTTGTGCTATTTCTTTTTTATCTTTTGTTTCCTTGCTTAAAGATTTGAGAGCTTCAACAACTTTTTCTGTTGCTTTGTCAATACCTCTTTTAACATCCATTGGATTGGCACCTGCTGCAACCACTTTGATTCCTTCTTTGAATATTGCCTGAGCAAGCACTGTTGCAGTGGTTGTTCCGTCACCGGCTTCGTCACTTGTTTTGGATGCAACTTCTTTTACCAATTGTGCACCCATATTTTGGAACTTATCTTCAAGTTCTATTTCTTTGGCTACTGTTACGCCGTCTTTGGTTATTGTAGGCGAACCGAAAGATTTGTCAATTACTACGTTTCTTCCTTTTGGTCCGAGAGTTGTTTTAACCGCATCAGCTAAAACATTTACTCCCGCTAATATTTCATTTCTTGCTTCAACTCCGAACAACAATTGTTTTGCCATTTTCAACTAACCTCCTTCTATTTTTAATTTTTAATTTTCATAACTGCAAAAACTTCGTCTTCTCTCATCATTAAATATTCGTTTCCTTCAACTTTAATTTCGGTTCCTGCGTATTTTCCGAATAAAATTGTATCCCCTTCTTTAACGTCCAACGGAATGACTTTGCCGTCGTCTGTTTTTTTGCCGTTGCCAACTGCAATTACTTTGCCTTGGCTTGGTTTTTCTTTTGCCGCATCAGGAATAATGATTCCCGAAGCTGTTTTTTCTTCTTCTTCGATTCTTTCAACTAAGATTCTGTCATGCAATGGTCTAACTTTCATTTAAGTTACCTCCTTTTTAATTATGTTTTCTTATTATGATTTATAAAATTTAAAAAACGCAAAATAAGATTTTCATTGTCAAATACAAAATAGGAACTTGTTTTGATATGTCAAGAGGAAGAATAAAATTTTTTAACTTTTTTTGAAATTTCAGTTACTGCAAAAATTTATTGACAAAAATTTCATTTATGATTAATGGAGTTTTAGCAGGTTAAGGGAAGTGGGTGCAAATCCCACACTGTCCCCGCAGCCGTAAGTCACACCGAGTTTTTTCGGTTGAGGCTTGGTTCTGTGTCACTGATGCAACTGGTTGTCAGGCTGGTGCATTGGGAAGGTGCAGGAGAAAATCAAGCTTCCAAAGCTGACAAGTCGGAAGACCTACCTGCAAATAAATCTCTCGGGGTAAGAGGATGAATGGCAATTTGACTCAATTCTATTTCATTTCAAAAAAAATCTTAGAGTGCACCATTCTACTCTTATTATCCCAACTTGTTTTAAATTTA
>CAZLFW010000229.1:0-5702 GCA_964559045.1 uncultured bacterium | reverse complement strand
AAAAAATTTATCTAAATGAAAAAAGAGAAGAGTTGATTAAAAACGGACATACAGACAAAAATGAAATTGAAAAGAAACTTAAAAACATTGTTCCTCCCGGATGGTATATTAGAAAATACAGAAAAAAACCCCTCTTGATATTTTATATACTTGATATGTATAAAGATTCCGTAAAAAAAGGTGAATTAATTGAAAGCAATGTAATAGCTTATGCAATAAGTTTTCCTGAAACACAAAACAACATATGTTCTGATGAAAGAATTGCAAAATATAAAGCAAATAAAGTATTTATAAGGGAATTGAAAAAAGAAAAGGAAGATTATGGGGAAGAGTAAATGGGACACACTGATTACACCGCCGGATGGTAAACTGAGCGCCATACTTGCCGACAAAGGAAATTCCCTGAAATATTCATGGGCGAAAAACCACTCCGGTAAAAAAATCCTTCTAATAGAAGGGGAACTGCATAAACATATCACCGGTTTCGATTTTAAATACATCGACATAGTTTCATTTAAAGACGGTATTCAGATAATTCTGAAAAATGACGAACACACGGAAATATTTGAAAACCTGTGTACAGACCTGATTAACAGCACAAAGGGAATAACTTCCGAGCAAAAAGCGGTAAACGCTTTACTTCTGAGAATGAAAAAATGGCAGAAACTTCTAAGTTCCTTTAACAGATATGTTGATAAAAGCTTTTTAAAGGGTTTAACAGGGGAACTGCTGTTCATGAAAGAACTGTTCCGGCGTTTCGACAAGAAAGAAGTCTTAAACTTCTGGAAAGCCCCGGGTGAAGAAAACGTACATGATTTTATTATCACTGACAAGGCTGTTGAAATTAAAACAAAAACTTCAAAAAACATAATTAACATATCGTCATATGAACAGCTGTTTACAGAACTTCCGAAACTTTTTCTATATGTGTACACCATATCTGAAAGTGATGAGAACAACGGTTTTACCGTTTATGACATCATTGAAAAAATCAAAAAGTTACTTTCGGATGAATATCTGGTTTTATATTTTGAAAGACTGCTGGTGGATTACGGATTTGTACCGTTAAAAGAATACAGGGAAATTTATTTCAAATTCATTAAAGAAGAGATTTTTGAAGTCACAACCGGTTTTCCAAGAATTGAAAACAAACCGGATGCAATTACGAATCTGAAATATTCAATTAAAGTAGACAAAATTGAAAAATTTAAAATCGATAAAAAGGATTTATTTTGACACTGCAGGAATATTACAGAGATTTTATGGAATCGGTAAACATCAAGTCCAATGTGGACGAAAATTTCAAAGAAAGTGTTTTTTTTGAAAAAGCGCTTGAGTTTCTTGAAGAGGAAGGAATAATTACAGATTACAAATATACCCCTTTTAAAAAAATAGGTATGAGGGCGGACGGATACGAGTATATTGAAGACAGGGAAATTCTTAATTTATTTACAATCGAGTATACAAACGGAAATGAAATAACCAGTCTCACAAAAACGGATTTGGATGTCATTGTGACCAGAACGGTTAAATTTTTTGTAAAAAACATTGAAAAACCTTTGTTCAAAGAATTGGAAGAAACTTCCGAAGCATACGACATTTCATATTTTATACACACAAACAAAGAAAAATTTAAAAACATTAATATTATACTGCTTACAAATAAAAAAATAAGCAAAGCACTTAAGGAAATTCCGAAATTGACTCTGGAAGATTATGACATAAACATTGATATCTGGGACATTGAAAGGTTTTATCAGATCGAATCCTCCAAAAATCATAAAGAAGATTTTGAAATAAATTTTACCGAGGAATTCGGTGAAGGGCTGATTTCACTTGAAGCATACAATGAGTCATCCCCGTATAAGTCGTATCTGTCGGTTGTTCCAGGAAACATCCTTGCCGACCTGTATGAAAAATACGGAGCAAGACTGCTGGAATCAAATGTGAGAAGTTTCCTTCAGTTCAGGGGCAAAATAAACAAAGGCATAAGAAAAACAATAAAAACGGAGCCTGAAATGTTTTTTGCCTATAACAACGGTATTACGGCAACGGCGGAAGAAGTTATTATCGAAAACGGTAAAATTGTCTATTTAAAAAATTTTCAGATAGTAAACGGGGGCCAGACAACGGCTTCCTTATACAATACCCGTAAAAAAGACAAAGTGTCCCTGGAAAATGTGTTTGTACAGATGAAACTGACCATTATAAACGGTAATGAAGCAAACCATATAATTCCGAATATTTCCAGGTACGCCAACACACAGAACAAAGTTAACGACGCCGATTTCTTTTCCAACGACATTTTTCATATCAGAATAGAAGAAAAATCAAGAAAAATATGGGCTCCTAAGAAAAAAGACAGCCTTAAGGCCACCAAGTGGTTTTACGAAAGGGCAAGGGGACAGTATCTTGAAGAACAGTCAAAACTCACCGATTCCCAAAAAAAGGAATTTAAACTTATATATCCGAAAAAACAGATGTTTACAAAAACCGATTTGGCAAAATACATAATGAGTACGGAAGAGTATCCTCATACAGTAAGTCAGGGGGCACAGAAAAACTTCCTGAAATTCGGTGAACTTATTGTGAAACAGTGGAATACAAACGACAGGGTGTTTAATGATTTGTATTACAAACATGCAATAGCAAAGGCAATATTGTTCAAGAAGACGGACAGACTTGTTTACACACAGGAATGGTATGCCGGATACAAAGCCAACATAGTCACATATTCTTTAAGCCTATTAAATTATCTGGCAAAAAAATACAACATGGTGATTAATTATGATAAAATCTGGCAGAATCAAGACATTGACACAACATTTACCAGAGAACTTATGAAAATAACAGAATATGTCAACAAGCATCTTTTTGACACACCTAAGAATTTTAAAAACATTTCCGAATGGGCGAAAAAAGAACTTTGCTGGACAAACTTAAAAGAAAAAGCCGATATTGGAAAATTAACACTTTCAAAAGAATTTATTGAAGAATGGCTTATTTCAAATGAAGAATTCAAATATGAAGAAAAAGAGGCAAAAAAGACCCAGTCAATTGACAATGAAGTGGAACTGCTGAAAAAACTTTTTCAGTTCGGTTTTGACAAATGGAAACAACTCATTGAAGAGGGTAAAAAGAATAATTTACTGACCGATAAAGAAATCAGTCTATTGAACTTGGTTCCAAATGGTAAAATACCAAGCAAAAAACAGCAGAAACTTTTAATATCAATTTTAAACAGACTGGAAGAGGAAGGAATAAAAGTATGGTAGTACTGGATTTGTTTTCGGGCGCCGGAGGACTGTCTGAAGGCTTTTTTGAAGCGGGTGCAACGTTTGCAGCCCATATAGAAGCTGACGGGCACGCATGCAACACATTAAGGACAAGACAGTCTTATTGGAATCTGAAAAGAAACGGTATGGAAAAAGTATATGAAGACTATTTGCTGAAAAAAATTAACCGGGATACTTTATGGGAAAAAGCTGGACTGAACCATAACTTGGTTATTAACGAGTTTATAGATTCTTCAAGTGTGGAAAGATTAAAAAAACAGATTAAAAACAATTTAAAAGAAATTCAAAGAAAAAAAATAGACGTTATAATTGGAGGGCCTCCGTGTCAGGCCTATTCTGTAATCGGCAGGGCAAGAATGGGTGAAAAAGTCAAAAAAGACGAGAGAAACTATCTGTTCAGATATTATGTCGAGTTTCTTAAAGAATTTCAGCCTAAGATGTTTGTGTTTGAAAATGTACCGGGTCTGCTTTCAGCCGGTAAAGGACAGTATTTGAAAGAATTACAGCAAAGTATAGAAGATGCCGGCTACCATATGGAGCTGAAAATAATAGTGGCTACGGATTTGGGTGTATTGCAAAACAGAAAAAGGGTTATAATTATAGGCTGGAACAAAAATGTTTACAATGAGTATATTTATCCGGAACTGCATAATAAATTTCCCGGAAAGGCAAAAGTGGAGTTTTTGCTTGAAGACCTGCCTTTTATAAAAGACAATTCGAAAATAGAAGGCAAATACAAGTATACAAAAGAACCAAACGAATATCTGATATGGAGCGGCATAAGGGAAAAAGGTTTTGACATTTTAACCCAGCACGAAACCAGACCGACAAATGAAAATGACAAAGAAATTTACAAAATCGCCGTAAAAGAATGGTTTGAAAAAAGAAAACTGCTCAAATACGATGAACTCGCAGAGACACATCCAACATTGATAAAACATAAAAACACAAAAGTTTTTGTAAACAGATTCAATGTTGTAAAATCAGATATGGAATATACACACACTTTGGTTGCCCATATTGCCATGGACGGTCATTATTATATCCATCCCGACATTAAACAGAACCGTTCCATATCGATAAGGGAAGCGGCCAGAATCCAGTCTTTTCCCGACAATTTCTTTTTTGAAGGGCCGAGAACGGCGATATTCAGACAGATAGGAAACGCCGTACCACCTTTGATGGCTAAAACAATTGCAAAAAAAATAAAGGAAATGCTGTAAAAAGGTTAAAAAATGACCCGTTCGGAGAATATGAGAAGAATAAAATCAAAAGATACGTCAATTGAATTAATTCTCCGTAAAGCCCTATGGAAGCAAGGTGTAAGATACAGAAAAAACTGTAAGGATGTTTTCGGTAAACCTGACATCTGCATTAAAAAATACAAACTGGCAGTATTCTGTGACAGTGAATTTTGGCACGGGAAAGATTTTCTTGAAGGCAAGATACCGAAAACAAATCAAAAATTTTGGGTTGAAAAGCTTCAGAGAAACATTCAGCGGGATAAAAAGGTAAATTCGGTTTTACAGGAAAACGGATGGACTGTGTTAAGATTTTGGGAAAAAGATATAAGAAAAAACACTGAAAAATGTGTAAATGAAATTATTAACACCATTCAAAAAATAAAGCTTCAAAATGACGATCCTGCCATTAAAAATGGCCATTAAAGCATAAGAGCAATATTATCTGACAATCATACATTCTCCCATTTTTAATTTTTTTGTCATATAGTTTTGATAAGCGGACTTGGCTGTTTGATTGTTAATATCAGAATTAATAAGCCTGCAAAAATTGTCTATGCTGTAACCAAATATTGTAGATGCTCTTGATACGTTTCTTGATTCTTCATCTAATTTCAATAGTGCCAATTAATTTTTAATTGTCTTATCTTAAGTATGTAAATTCATAATATTCCCTCTTTCTTTATTTGGGACAAAATTTATTATTTTTCTCTTCTGTGTCAGTTAAGCAGCGTCTTATTCATATAAACTCTACTATATTTTTTATAGTTAGAACTATAAATTAATATTTTCCAATACCCGGAAAGATAATTTCGGCATAATAATAAGGAATATTAACTTCAAATGGTGAATGTTTTGATTGTTTAGTGACAAGATTCATTTCTTTTAACTGTTTCATTAAATAATCTACGCTTCTTTGGCTTTTATTCGTAAGCTCAACAATTTCACTTCTTTTAAGTTCTCCTTTTATAAAAAGTTCTTTTAAAACCTGTTTTGCATAAGATGGAAGAGGACAAATAGTTTGATGAGGTAATTTTGATTTTAGATATTCGGATGTTGTCATATCCACAAAATCTTCAATTCTAAATAACACTTTATCCAGCCTTAAAACGTTATTCATATAATCAATCTGGTCTTCCATAATAAAAAGCATTTTTTCGACATA
>CAZLFW010000228.1:0-9184 GCA_964559045.1 uncultured bacterium | reverse complement strand
GCAAGCAAAAACAAATAGTTATAATGGATTCTTCCCCTTCGCTTTGCTCAGTGTCAGAATGACTTTTTTGGGGCATTCTGAGGGAGCGTAGCCACTGAAGAATCCATAACTTATTAATATTAAATGAAAAATTTGCCATATTAATGGAAATACCGTGCAAAGGTCTCAAATAATACTGCATCATTAAAATACATTAAAAATTGAAAGGAGGAGATGATGAAAAAGATAATACTAAGTTTTGCTTTTTTAATTTTTTCAGTTTCTTTTGTTTTTGCAGACGTTAAAATACCTGTGGCAAGTCCTTTTACAGGTCCTCTTGCAACTTTTGGTGAAGGTGTTAAAAACGGCGCTATCCTTGCCGGAGAAGACATTAATAAAGCGGGGGGCATTAACGGCGAGAAAGTAAAAATAGTTCTGGAAGACGAAATGTGCGATCCTAAAGAAGCTGCAAATGTCGCTACAAAACTGGCAAGTATGAAAGACGTTTACATTGTAATAGGGCATTTATGCTCTTCATCCACTCTTGCTGCACTGCCTATTTACAAAGCAGCGAAATTACCTGCTATTTCTCCTGCTTCCACTAATGTAAATATCGGAAAATTAAGTAAATATTATTTTAGAAACGTTTATAAAGACGATTTTCAGGGAAGATTTCTTGCAAGATATGCTGCGGAGGCTCTTAATTTTAAAAAAATAGTTATTTTTTATGAGAATAACGACTACTCCATAGGTTTGAAAGACGCTTTTGTTAAAGAGGCAAAAAAAAGAGGATTGAAAATATTGGGAAAAGAAGCTTACACTTCAGACGATACAGATTTTAAACCTCTTTTGACAAAATACAGAGCATTGAGACCAGATGCCATTTTCATTCCCGGGTATGCACCTCAGGGAACTCTTATTATATCACAAGCAAGAGAGCTTGGAATGAAATGCAAATTTTTCGGTGCAGACGGTTTGGACGACAAAATTCTTCTTCAGAATCCTGATGCCGAAGGTTTAATGATTACAACACCCTTTATTCCTGACAAAGCAGGCAAAGAAGCTTCCGCATTTATCAAAGCTTATAAAAGAAAATTTAAAGCAGAGCCCAACTGGTTTGCTGCTAACACTTACGATGCTGTTTTAATGGCAGTTGATGCCATTAAACACGTTGGAAAAAACAGGGAAAAAGTAAGAGAATACCTTCAAAGTATAAATTCTCCTGAAAAAGCTTTCATAGGAGTAACAGGAGCAACCTATTTTGATAAATACGGTGATTGTTTAAAGCCTGCTTTTATTAAGGTTATCAAAAACGGAAAATGGGTTGGTGCGGAAAAACAGTTGAAATAAAAGCATTACACTTATGGGAATAAGTGCCAAGTTAATGTGCTTTCACTTTTGAGGTTTGATAAATGTTTTGGCAGCAATGTATTAACGGATTGGTTCTGGGTTGTGTTTATGCACTGATAGCTGTGGGGTATACCCTTGTTTACGGTGTGATTGAGCTTATAAATTTTGCTCACGGCGAAATTTACATGCTCGGTGCGTTTTTTATGTATACTTTTCTGAACACGGGTATCCCTTTCTACATTGCTTTTGCACTTGCGGTTTTCTGCTGTATAATAGTTGGAATTTTACTCGACATAATAGCTTACAGACCTGTGAGGCAGTCTGAGCGGCTTGCTGCTCTTATTACCGCCATAGGTATGTCCATTTTTTTTCAGAATATAGCTCTTCTTATATGGGGAGCTGATATTAAAAGATTTTCAAGGAGCTCACTGCCTCATTTTTTTAAAAAACTTGCAGTTAATCTTCCAAGCGATACCATTCCTTTTTTAAAGAACGTTTTTTTAACTGTTTCTTATTTGCAAGTGGTAATAATAGGGTTGTCAATTTTATTAATGATAATTTTGCACCTGATTATTAATAAAACCAAAATAGGCACTGCCATGAGAGCTATTGCTCAGGACAAACATGCAGCAGCTTTAATGGGAATTAATGTTAACAGAGTAATATCTTTTACCTTTGCTCTCGGTTCCGGATTAGCGGCAGTAGCGGGGATTTTAATAGGCATTTATTACAACAGCATATATCCCACAATGGGGTATATTGCGGGAATCAAAGCTTTTGCGGCTGCTGTTCTCGGTGGCATAGGTTCCGTCCCCGGAGCAATGCTGGGAGGAGTGGTTCTCGGAATGGCGGAAACTTTTGGAGCCGGCTACGTTTCAAGCCAATACAGACACGGCATTGCTTATGCTGCAATGATTTTCGTAATCCTTTTCAATCCATCGGGTTTGCTCGGTAAAAAAAGAGTGGAGAAAGTTTAGTAATGGAGAAAGATAAAAGAGTAAGTGAGATGAATGCGGAAGAGCTTGAAGGTTTAATTGAAAAGTGTGTGAGAAAGGTTTTAAACGAATTTTATCAAAACAGAGAACCTGATTTTGAAGATAAAGAACTTTACGGTGATAACGGCGGAGATTAGTTTTGAATAAAAAATATTTTTACCCTGTTTTGGCAATATCTTTGATACTTCCTTTTATTCCCATAGAGGGAGTGGATTACATTACGAGAGTAGCCACTTTAACTGTTCTTTATATGATTTTAGCTCTTGGCTTAAATATTATAGTGGGTTTTGCAGGCCTCCTCGACCTCGGTTATGTAGGATTTTACGGAATAGGAGCATATGTGGCTGGATTGCTTTCGGTTCATTACTCTTTGCCTTTTTCCATTTTAATTCCCGCTGCAATATGTGCGGGAGCAATGTCCGGAGTAATTCTCGGTGCACCGACTTTACGGCTTACCGGAGATTATTTTGCCATTGTTACTTTCGGATTTGCAGAGCTTGTAATACTGGTTGTGAGAAATGAAATATGGCTGACCAGAGGTCCCATGGGAATTGCCGGAATCCCTCACGTAACTCTTTTCGGGCATGTGTTTACTAAACCTTACGAATATTATTACCTTATTTTATTCTTATTTTTCGTGATTTTTTCAATTATAAAACGTCTTGAAAATTCCAAAATAGGAAGAGCTTGGTTTGCCATTAGAGAAGATGAAATTGCAGCTCGTTGTTGTGGTATAAACATTGTAAGATACAAAGTTCTTGCTTTTGCCATTTCAGCTTCAATTGGAGCTGTGGGAGGATGTTTTTTTGCAAAATGGTTCTCTTTTATCCATCCTGACATGTTTAAATTTTGGGAATCCATTCTGATTCTATGTTTAATTGTTTTCGGAGGAATGGGGAATGTTTACGGTGTTATTTTAGGAACTTTGGTTTTGATTCCCATTACCGAAGTGCTGCGAAACGTTCTTCCTCAGGAGCTTGTGCAAACAAGATACCTTATTTTCGGAATACTCCTTGTGTTAATGATGAGATTCAAACCTAACGGTTTAATCCCTTTCACCAAGAGGTAGCAATGCTAAAAGTTGTAAATTTGACAAAAGATTTTGGCGGTGTTCGTGCCGTAAGCAATGTTTCGTTTGAAATAAAAAAAGGTGAAATTCTCAGTATAATAGGTCCCAACGGAGCAGGTAAAACCACGCTTTTCAACATGCTTACGGGACTTATAAAACCTACCAAAGGCTCCATTTTTTTCAAAGAAAAAGAGGTTATTCCCGAAGACAGAGAAAATGATTTGAAAAAATTAAAAATCGTTTCAGTTGCAAGCGGAATATATTCATTGCTTGTTACATTATACTTTTACTTGATGTATTACAAAGAAGCAACATTCCCTTTTGAATACACGGTTTTTTTCTTATCTGATTTATTAATCAGATTATACTCTTCATATAAGTTGAAACAACGAGTGTTATGGGCAAAGGGATTTCTATCGATAATCCTCTTTTTCGATGTTGCAGCTGCGCTGTTTTTTGCGTTTTATAAGCATTCCATTGTTCCCGCTGTTGTTATTTTTTTTGTTGCAACATATTTTTATCTTTACTTTATTTCCCGTAATACCAAAAATTTGTTCGGAGAATTTGTTGCCGCAGATGAAATAGCATCAATGGGTATAGCAAGGACATTTCAAAATATACGACTGTTTCAGCAGCTTAAAGCTATTGAAAATGTGAAAATAGGTTTTCACAACAGTATGAAATCAGGAATGTTAAACATTATTTTTAAAACCAAAAAACAGAGAACAGAAGAGGAAGAATTTAACGGAAGAGCGCTTGAACTCCTTAAATTTGTAGGCATTGAGCATCATTCGGAAAATCTTGCGTCAAATCTTCCCTACGGAGAGCAGAGAAAGCTTGAAATAGCAAGAGCTCTTGCAACAAATCCCGACATTCTCCTCCTTGATGAGCCTGCTGCTGGTATGAACCCTGCCGAGACTCAGGAACTGCTTAAACTTATAGAGAAAATAAGGGATAGCGGTATAACAGTTGTGTTAATTGAGCATGACATGAAGATTGTCATGAGCATATCGCACAGAATAGTTGTTTTGGATTACGGTGTGAAAATAGCGGAAGGATTGCCTGAAGAGATTAAGAATAACAAAAGAGTAATAGAAGCTTATTTGGGAGAAAGTAATGGATAAAAATAAATATGTGTATTTTATCGGTGCAGGTCCCGGAGACAAAGAATTGATAACTTTAAAAGGATTTAATATTATACGTAATGCTGATGTGATAATTTATGCAGGTTCCCTTGTAAATAAGGAAATTCTCGATTATTCCGAAAACAAAAACGTTCAAATTCATAACAGCGCATATATGACACTTGAAGAGACTCATAAAATAATTGTTAAAGGAGTTAAAGAAAAAAAACTTGTTGCAAGGGTGCATACCGGAGACCCTTCGATTTACGGTGCAATTTACGAGCAAATGGTTCTTCTTGACAATGAAGGGATAGATTATGAAATTATTCCGGGAGTTTCTTCCGCTTTTGCAGCTGCTGCTGCAACAAAAAGCGAATATACTCTTCCCGAAGTTTCTCAGACTGTTATTTTTACAAGAATGGAGGGGAGAACGCCTGTTCCTGAAAAAGAAAATTTATCGAGAATTGCGGAAATAGGAGCGACTCTGGTGTTGTTCCTCAGTGTGGGGCTTGTTGAAAAGGTTAAAGAAACACTTTTGAAAGGCTCATACTCAGAAACAACGCCAGTGATAATTGCCAAAAGAGTTTCTTGGGCTGATGAAGAGATAATACGTTCCAATGTTAAAAATATGGTTGATGATGTAAAAAACGCAGGTATTTCAAAAACCGCTCTTATTCTTGTGGGAGATGTGTTTCACGAAAAATACAGGGAACTAAAATTTTTAAAAAAATCAAGATTATACGACAGCGGTTTTAAAACCGAATACAGAAAATAAAGAATAAAGGAACATACATGGAAAATAAAAATTTCAAATCTGGGTTTGTTGTTGTGCTTGGAAGACCCAATGTTGGGAAATCAACATTAATAAACTATCTCTTGGGTGAAAAAATTTCCATAGTTTCTCCCAAGCCTCAAACAACAAGAAACAAAATCACGGCAATTCTAACAGATGAAAAAGGTCAGATAATACTTCTCGATACTCCCGGTTTGCATAAAGGGAAGAAAGAGCTGAACAAAGTGATGATGGAGCAGGCTCTTTCGGGACTTGGCAATAACGATTTGGTTGTTTTTGTTACTGAGCCTGTTAGATATGCTTTTGAAAAAGACAGCGAATATTTTAAGCTGCTTGAAGGTTTTAATGTTGTTCTGCTAATTAATAAAGTTGATTTGATAAAAAAAGAAGAGCTCTTGCCTATTATTGAAAAATACAATGAAACCGGATTGTTTAAAGAGATTGTTCCCATATCTCTCAGAAAGGGATTTAATTGTGAAAAATTAACCGATATTTTTTTGAAATATTTACCTGAAGGTCCACAATATTATCCAGAAGATATTTTATCAGCGGAGAACGAAAGGTTTATTGTTGCAGAGATTATAAGGGAAAAGGTTTTTCTTGAAACAAGAGAAGAGATTCCGTATTCGGCGGGTGTTGTAATTGATTATTTCAATGAAGAAGAGAATATAATTAAAATAGGTGCAAACGTCATAGTGGAAAGGGATTCGCAAAAATCCATAATAATAGGGAAAAAAGGTGAAATGTTGAAAAAAATAGGAACTCTTGCAAGAAAAGATATTGAACATCTGTTAGGCAAAAAAGTATTTTTAAGTTTATTTGTGAAAGTTGTTAAAAACTGGACTAAAGACAGTAAAAAGGTAAAAGAGATATTTTACGGATAATTTTAAAATTTTACATAATGCGGAACAATTGTTGAATATCCGAAATTTTGTATGAACCTAAAATTAAAAAAAACTTGACAAAATTGAAATAATTCTTTAGAAGCATTAATCTAAATTTTGGGCCTATAGCTCAGTTGGCAGAGCCACCGGCTCATAACCGGTAGGTCCCAGGTTCAAATCCTGGTGGGCCCATTTTAAAGAAGATTGTTAATGACAATTAAACTTAAACTTCCATTTAAAAATTTAATCCCAGGAATGCTTAAAGCACCTCGTAAAGAGGTGCTTTTTTTATTATCCATTTCAGACAAAAGATGAAAATTTATAACATATTGGAAAAATTAGAAAAAATTGCAAATCTCTCGCTTCAGGAAAAGTGGGATAACTCTGGAATTCAGGTTCTAACGGAAAACGCAAATGTTGAAAAAGTTATTATAACCCTTGATGTTACTGAGGAAACAGTTAATTTTGCCATAGAAAACTCTTCAAATCTTATTGTAAGCCATCACCCATTAATATTTTCGGGAATAAAATCCATTGATTTTAGAAAAGAAACTGAAAAAATTTTAATAAAGGCGATAAAACACAATATCAATATTTTATCTTTTCATACAAACAGCGATAAAAACATTAATGGACTTGCAGATTTTTTTTGCAAAAAACTCGGTTGGAGCGGTGAAAAGCCGCTTAGCTTACCAGTTATTCAACCTGTTTACAAGGTTGTTACATTTTTACCTGAAGAGCACTTGCAATCTTTTTTAAACTTTTTTGAAAACAATAATATTAGTGTAATAGGACAGTATAAGGCATGTTCTTTTTTTAACAGGGGTAAAGGGAGCTTTTTCCCCGAAAAAGAAGCTGCTCCCTTTACAGGTGAAAAGGAAGAGCTGAACATTGTGGATGAGATAAGAATTGAATTTAGGCTAAAAGAGAAACAGGTAAAAAAAATAATTAAAAAACTCAAAAAAATTCATCCTTATGAAGAGCCTGTTTTTGACATATATCTTTTGAAAGAAGGAGGAGAATTTTCAGGAGGTCTCGGAAGAATTATAGAGTTGGAAGATGAAATAGAGTTTAAATATCTTATTAACAAAATCAAATCTGTTTTTAATGTTGACATTTTGAAATATGCGGCAGATAGACGTTTGAGTCGAAAAGTGTCAAAAATAGCTGTTTGTCCGGGAAGCGGCATGAGTCTTCTTAAAGACGTTGTTGCTCAAAAATGCGATGTTTTTATTACCGGAGACGTTAAATATCACGAAGCACAGAGTGCTTTGGCTGCAAATGTGTTTGTAATCGACCTCGGTCATTTTCATTCTGAGTATATTTTTACTGAAATGATGAAAGAGTATTTTCAAGGTTTTTCAAAAATAGATACATTAATTTTCAAACAAAAAGATATTTTTAAATATGTATAACACGAAAGGAGTATTGTATGGATAACACCTTTAATACTTTGATAGAGCTGCAAAAAATTGACAAGGTGATATTTGATGCGGAAGAAAAATTATCTAAGATTCCCAAGGAGATAGAAGAGAGAGAGAAGCTGTTTAAAAAGAAGGAAGAAGATTTTTTGCTTGCAAAAGAAGCTCTTGAGAATGTTGTTAAGGAAAAAGAAGAGAAAGAGCAATACGTTGAAGAGAGAAAGCAGTTTGTTGCAAGAAATGAAGAAAAATTGTATATGCTTAAAACTTATCAGGAATTTAATGATACTCAAAAAGAAATTTCAAATGCCAAAAAAGAGATAAAAGAGATTGAAGATGAAATTGTAGGCTATATGGAGAAGATAGAGGAGCAAGAAAAAAATTTCGAAAGCATGGAAGCTGAGTTTAAAAATTACAAGGAAGAGTTTGAGAATTTTGTTAAAGAGGCTGATAAAGAAAAGCTTGAAATAGACAAAATTATGGAAGAAAAGTTGAAAGACAGAAATAAATTGGTGAAAAATGTCGATAGAAACATATTAAATCAATATGACCTTATAAAATCAAGAAGGCAAGGTGTGGCTATTGCAAGAATTTCTTCAAATACCTGTTCAGGTTGTTTTATGAACCTTCCTCCTCAGCTTGTTATTGAAGTTATGAAAAAAAACAGAATAGTTCAATGCCCTTCATGTCAGAGAATATTGATTTGGGAAAATGTGCAGAAAACAGATTAGAGATTTTTTAGAATTTCTTTTGGATAGTATTGATTCTTCGGATTTTTTTAAATCACGTCCAAATGTCAGCAAAAGCATTATAAAAGAATTTTTAGAGCAGCAGATTAAAAATTATTCTGAATCGGAAAATTTCAAACTCTATACCGACGGTGCTTCAAGAGGAAATCCGGGGCTTGCAGGTGCCGGATTCGTCCTGCTTGACGGAGCAAACAACGAGCTCCTTTCAGGAAAAAAATTTCTCGGAGAAAAAACCAACAATGAAGCAGAATACTACGCTTTAATATTAGCACTTGAAAAAATTTCGGAAATAGGTATAAATAAAATAGATATTTTTTTGGATTCGGAGCTTATCGTCAAGCAGCTTAAAGGGGAATACAAAGTTAAAAACAAAAGACTCGTTAAACTTTACGACAGAGTGAAAAATCTATTGAGAAATTTCGAATACACTGTTTCCCACGTTAAAAGAGAAAAGAACAAAGTTGCGGATAAATTGGCAAACGAAGCAATTGACAGTGCTTCTACCATGTTTTAGAACAATTAACTTGTTTTATTAATACCTCTAAACATTTTCTTTGATTGTATTGATACAAGTTTAATGCTTTTGTCCAAATTGAAAGCTTTGCACGGTAAAAAATATTTAAAAACTACAAAATGGACAAGCAAGCAAAAACAAATAGTTACAATGGATTCTTCCCCTTCGCCTTGCCCAGGGTCAGAATGACTTTTTGGGGTCATTCTGAAGGAGAGTAGCGACTGAAGAATCTATAAATTGTTAATATTAAATGAAAAATTTGCCATATTAATAGAAATGCCGTGCAAAGGTCTCAAATTACTTATT
>CAZLFW010000227.1:0-8650 GCA_964559045.1 uncultured bacterium | reverse complement strand
TATTGAAAGCTTGTAATCTTTTGTTTATTCTTTCTTGGATAATATTTAACTTTTCTTCGGACAACCCCTTGTATCTTCCCTGAGATGCAAAATATTCTTTTACCGGAATAAATTTATCAGGTTTGTAAGTCACCTCGATTTCATTTTCTCCCATTTTTTCCATAAGAATAAAAATCCCTGATTCAACCGCTTTTCTCATAACTTTTACAGAATCGGAAGAATCTATTTTCCATCCGGGAACGCAAGAGGATAAAAGATGAATAAACCTAAAACCTTTTATTTTTGAAACTTTTTCAAATTTATTGTAAAAATCTTCAGGATATGCAATTGAGGCTGTTGCAACATAAGCGGGATTATGTGCCGCAACTATTGAAAAAATATCTTTTTTTTCAAAATCTATCTCTTTTCCTCCGGGAGTTGTGGTGGTCCATGCTCCCGCAGGTGTTGCCGAGCTTCTTTGAATACCGGTATTCATATAAGCCTCGTTATCGTAACATACGTATATGAAATCCTCTTGTCTCTCAGCTGCACCTGAAAGAGCTTGCAAACCTATATCAAAGGTGCCTCCGTCTCCTGCCCATACAACAACATTGACATTATCAATGCCTTTATATTTATATGCTTCTGAAACACCGCTTGCACAAGCTGCAGAAACTGCAAAGGGCACGTGCATCAAAGGAACTTGTAAAGCTGTCATTGGCAAACCGCCTGCTATTATTGACCAGCAAGAAGCAGGCATAACAACAACGGTATTATCTCCGAGAACTTTAAGTGCATGTCTCATTGACATTGTTGCCCCGCATCCCGGACAGCCGAGATGTCCCTGATTCATATATTCAATATTTGTTACTTTTGAAAAATCCATTATTCCCCCCTAATCAATCCAGATAGGTTCTTCTGTTCCTTTGAACCTGTCCAAATTCGTCACTATATCGGTTAATGTTTCGGGAAAAACATCCTTACCCCCTAAACTAACAATAACATCGTAAATTTCAGGAGAAATACCTGTGCCGTATAAAGCTGATTTTATTTCTTGCGTTATTGTCCCGTTTGCCCCGTAAGACAAAGATTTGTTTAAAACAATAACCTTTTTTTTGTCTCTAAGGATTTCTCTCAATTCACAAAAAGGGAAAGGCCTGAAATATCTCAACCTTACAAGTCCGACGTTTAAACCGTTATTTTTCATCTCGTCAATTGCAACTTTTATTGTGCCTTCAAGGGCTCCGCAAACGACAAATACAATATCCGCATCTTCATTGTATGTATGAAGCAATTTGTATTCTCTACCGAGCATATTTGAAAATCTCTTATGAGTTTCATGAATAACAGAAAAAGAGTTTTCAATGGTTTTTTGCATGTCTTTTCTCAAAAGGTAAAAAGTATCACCTTTGCCAGCAGCATTAAATGTAAATGGTTTTTCAGGAGTAAGAAATATCTCGGGATTGTATTCGGGTAAAAATTCGTCAACAGCTTCCTGTGAAGGTATTTCAACAGCTTCCATTGTATGGGATAAAATAAAACCGTCAATCATAACCATAACTGGAAGCAAAATTCTCTCGCTAATGTAAAAAGCTTGAATAATGGTATCAAGCGCTTCTTGAGAGCTTGCACAGTATACTTGCAACCAGCCAAGGTCTCTCTGGGTCATGCTGTCACTTTGATCCGTCCATATATTCCAAGGAGCGCCTATTGCTCTGTTTGCATTGACCATAACAAGCGGAACCCTTGAGCCGGGAATCCAATGGAGAAGCTCATGCATCAATGCAAGCCCGTGAGAACTTGTAGCCGTAAAAGTCCTTACACCAGCGGTAGCAGAACCCAATGCAGCGGCTGCTGCTGATAATTCCGATTCTACTTTTATATACTTTGCGTTAAGTTCTCCGTTATCTACCATTTCCGAAAGAACTTCTATTATGTGAGTTTGCGGAGTTATGGGGTAAGCAGGAATAACTCCGGGTTTGGACAATTTTACACCTTCGGCTATTGCTTCACTTCCGAGAAGCATCTCTCTTTTCATTTTTTCTCCCGTTTAAATTTAAGTTTTTAAATATTATTTACCAAAATGTCTGTTTAGCTCTTTTTGAAATTTAAAACAATATAAAAGCCGTTAATCCCTTGTTCAAAATTTATTTATCCTCTTCCATATCTATGACTCCCCTCGGACATTCAGCGGAGCATACACCGCAACCTTTGCAATGGTCGTAATCAAAACCAACAGGATAATCCGCTTGGGCATTGTATTCAACACAAACATCGGGACAACTGAACCAGCAAGTTCCGCACTTGTTGCATATTCCGCAGTTAAAACATCTTTCAGCTTCTTTAACAATATCATTGTAAATCTCATCAAAAAGAGAAACCGTATCATTGCTATGAAGTATGTCATGAGACAAGGAAGGCTGTTTTTTAAAATAAAACGTATTTATCATATCGAAATCAACAACTTCCCTATTTGAGTAATCGGAAGAACTCCTGAAAAAATCTTCGGTTGTTTCCGTTTCGTTAATTATTCCGAGAAATGATAATATTTTAAATGCGTTTCTTTTACCTGATGAAATTGCTTCGGTAACAGTTGAGGCACCTATAGCCAAATCACCTCCGATAAATATGCTGTTATCCTCCTTAAAAGTTTCTTCGGAAAATTGTCCTATTGCAAAAACAACCGCATCGTATGTTTCATAATGATATTTCTTTCCTAAAGCAACCTTGCCGTTCATTATTTTTTCAACGTCTACAATTCTCGCTTCAACTTTTCCGTTGTTGATTTTGTAATCATTTATGATTTTCTTTTCAAAAATTTTTATGCCTTCTCTGAGGGCATCTTTTATTTCCTCTTTAAAAGCAGGCATTTCGTCAATTGTTCTTCTGTAAATTATATCAGTTTCATTGCCTAAACGTTTTAAAGTCCTTGCAACATCAATTGCCACATTGCCTCCGCCTACAACGGCAACTTTCTTATTTTTTAAAATATTTTGTCCAGTGTTAATATCCTTTAAAAAATCCAAACCTTTAAAAAAGAGTTTGTTATCTATCTCAAAATTTTCAGGAACTTGTGCTTTCCAAAGCCCTGTTGCAACAAATACAGCGTCAAATCTCTCTTGTAAATCTTTAACTGTGTTACTGCTTATCTTGTAATTTGTTTTAACGTTTATACCTGTATTAACGATATTTTTTATCTCTGAATCAAGTATTTCCTTGGGCAATCTGTATTCGGGTATCCCGTATCTAAGCAATCCGCCCAAATCTTGCTCTTTTTCAAAAAGTGCAACTTGAATTCCAAATTTACGCAAATAATATGCAGCGGTAAGCCCCGCTGGACCTGCTCCTACCACTGCAACAGATTTATCAAGTTCTTCCTTTGGATTGTCAAAAGGGATTTTCAAGCCGTAATCTCCGAGAAATCTTTCGATTGCCCTAATTGAAACAGCCCCGTCAAAATTCTCTCTGTTACACTGGTATTGGCAAAAATGAGGGCATACTCTCCCGCAAACCGCTGGAAACGGATTTTCCGCTCTTAAAATATCAAGAGCTGTTTTTAATTCACCTTTGGCAAGAAACATTATATATTTTGCTATATTAATATTGGAAGGACAAGCAAGTGTGCATGGCGATAATTTTTCATTTACAGTTGGTTTAAAAAATTTCCATGAGCCTGTAAGGTTTACATCGGTAGTTGTAATGGAAATCGGTAGTTTGGTAATATCGTAGTTAGCAACAACACCTTCATATTCGGTTGTTTCCATTTTAACTCCTTAAAAGTGATTTGCTTTGGTTGTATGCATCTCTCAACGCTTCAATATTGCTGTCTATTTTTACGGGAACAAACTTTTTAACAGCTTTTTCCAGCGCTTCGATAGACAAAAGCTCTGTGAATCCGGCAAAAATTCCGAGAATGGGAGAATTGATAATAGGCATTGACTTTGTTCCGAGTCTGTATTTCAATGCAAGGGAATTAACGTCAAACGTAATGATTTTTGCTTTGTCTTCAAAATGAAAATGCTCCGGCTTTTGTTCCGAATTTATGAAAATTACACCTGAAGATTTAATGCCGAGAGAGACATCAACTGTCTCTGCAAGCTTGCCTGCCATAACAATAACATAATCGGGACGTTGTATGGGGCTTCTGTTGTTAATATATTTATCGTCTACCCTTACGAAAGCAGCTACCGGCGCCCCTCTTCTTTCGGCACCAAAAGTTGGAAAAGATTGTGAAAATTTACCGTCGAGAAAGAAACCATAAGCCAATATCTTTGAAGCAATCACAGCACCTTGACCGCCTCTTCCGTGGAACCTTATCTCTATCATTTTAAATCCTTGCTATATTTTATTGTAAACAACAACCATTGCTTTTGCAGGTTTTTCTCCTATTGATTTGAAACCGTGAGGGATATCAGCTTCAAAATAGAGTGAATCACCTTCTTTCAGAATAATATCGTCTCCCTGATCAGTAAGAAAATGAACGGTTCCCTCGAGAACAAAGACAAATTCCTCCCCGTCGTGGCTGAACATTATAACATTCTCTTGCTCTTTGGTTGTAAAATTAATAATAAAAGGCTCCATATGCTTGTTCATCTTGGTATGAGCGAGAGATTCGTAGCTGTAACCTATTTCAACTCCTTTAATGCCTCTTCTTCCCGATTTAAGGCGTTCATTTTTTCTAACAACGGTTACTTTGGGATTGAGATCTTTTTCCTGAAAAAAGTGTGCAATATCAGTCTTTAATGCTGATGCTATTTTAAGAAGAGTGGAAATAGGAGGTGAAACCTGATCATTTTCAACTTGTGAAATAAGTCCTTTGGACAGCCCCGTTTTTTCACTAAGCTCCTGAATGGTGATACTTTTTCTCTGACGTAGCTCTTTGATTTTGTTTCCTATACCTAAATCTTTCAAAATACTCTTTACCTGTTTAGGCATAACAATCTCCCTTTTTTTAGTTTTGCTAAAATATAATTTAACAATATTGAATTGTCAACTCTTTTTTATCAGGTTAATAAAAATTAATTAACCATTTTCGAATCAGAGCTGTAATCTATTATTTTCTCAATACCGGGAAGATTCATAATCAGTCGGGATGAAATATCCACTGAATTTTTCATAGGCAATGCTGAAATTGCGTTTTCTTTTTTAATGTAAATGGGGAGAAGATTTTGTCTTTCCAAAGTTTCCACCAACAAATTAACCTGCTCTTTGTTTGCATTTTTGTTCATTAAAATAATCATTTTTTCCTCCTGTTTTTTGTTTTTTGTAAAAAAAAAGCCGTGAGTTTTATTACTCACGGCATAAAAAAAGCCGTGAGCTAAAAAAGCCCACGGCTGGAATAATGGCACTATCCTACCGTAGGCTTATTCTAAAAAAGTAAAAATAAAAATAAAATTTAACACTTGTTTTTAAAGTCATCTTTATACTACTCTCCATGTTATTTTTTATCGAATATATTACTTTTTTTAAAAAGTCAACTATTTTTTTATTTGAAATCGAAAAGGTTTTCTGATAATTTCATATTAACAAAATTTGAGGGGCAGCGATGAAAATTAACCAATCTGAAAAAGCAAAAATGTTTAAGGAATCTGTTATCAGGGAAATGTCAAGACTCGCAGTGCAATACGGAGCAATAAACCTTGCTCAGGGTTTCCCCGATTTTCCCGCACCTGATTTTATAAAAAAATTTGCAGTTGAAGCAATTAACTCTGACATTAATCAGTATGCTATCACATGGGGAAGCAAAAATCTCAGAAATGCCATTGTTGAAAAATTCAAATCTTTTTACAACATGGAGTTTGACCCTGAAACCGAGGTTACAGTTTGTTGCGGTTCAACCGAATGTATGATTTCTGCTTTGCTCGGAGTTATTAATCAAGGTGACGAAGTTGTAATTTTCGAGCCTTTTTATGAGAATTACGGACCTGATGTTATCCTTTGCGGTGCCAAACCTGTTTACATTACCCTTAAATCTCCCGATTTTTCTCTTGAGAGAGAACAGCTTGAGCAAGCTTTTTCAGAAAGAACAAAAGCGGTTATAATTAACACTCCTCATAACCCTACAGGTAAAGTTTTCTCAAAAAAAGAGCTTGAATTAATTTCAGAGTTTTGCGTGAAATACAATGTTCTGGCAATCACCGATGAAATTTACGAGCATATCTTATATACGGAAAAGCCTCACATTCCCATAGCAACGTTACCCGAAATGAGAGAGAGGACAATTACAATAAACGGCATATCAAAAACTTTCAGTGTAACGGGATGGAGAATAGGCTATATTCTCGCACCTGAAAATTTAAATAACGGCATTAGAAAAGTCCATGATTTTTTAACTGTCGGAGCTCCCGCACCTTTACAGGAGGCGGCTGCAAAAGCAATGGCTGTTGAAAAAGAATTTTACGAAAATTTAAAAACATTTTATCAAAATAAGAAAAACATACTTTTACAAGCGCTGAAAGAAACGGGTTTTCAATGTATTGAGCCTGAAGGAGCTTACTATATTATCACTTCTTTTGACAATTTCGGCTTTAACAATGATATAGAATTCACCGAATATTTAATAAAAGACATAGGTGTTGCAGTTGTGCCGGGAAGCAGTTTTTATACTGAAAAATCCACCGAAAGCAATAAATTTGTGAGATTCTGTTATTGCAAGAAAGAAGAGACTCTCACAAAAGCCATTGAGAAACTAAATAAAATAAGACAAATTTAAAAATATAATTTACAGCCTATCTTTATAAGATTGGCATTTTATAATAATTTATCTTCCGTGTCAGTAAATTTTAAATAGTTATGATAATAAATTTTATGTTTTTATATATAGAGGAGTTTTGTAAATTTAATTGTTTCCAAATTTTGCACTTTCAAGAGTGATAAACAAAAATATGTTTGAATTAATATGATTTTTCTGATATGCCATTGTTAATGACTCTACAAATTCCTTCTTCCTATAAGCAGCTCAACATAACTGAATTTTTGAGAAAAGATATTGTGTAAAAAAGTTAAAAGTAATTCTGATTACATATTTTTTAAGAATAATGAAGTATATTTTAAAATACAGCATTGAGATTTCTCTATTTGCCTATTTATTAGAAAAAAGTATTTGAAAATAAATTAGCTTTTGAGATAATTTTTCAAATTTAATACCCCTGTATAACTTTAATATGTTTTAGATTGTGAATTTTAATATTTCTATCCCTTAATTTTGCGACAATATTACTCGGTAAAATTTGAAAATAATACTAAATTTTTAACATAGGAGGAGGAAAAAGTGAAAAAATTATTATTTTTTGTATTTTTTTTATTAAACTCAGTGGCTATTCTTTATTCTGCTGATAACACTTTTCTGTATGATACGAGCCTGACAAAATGTTATGATGATACTAAAGAAATATCTTGTCCGTCTCCTGGTGAAGATTATTACGGACAAGATGCAAATTATCAGGGATTGAAGAAGAAATTTACTGTAAAAGAGATTAATGGTGACAAAGTGGTGCAAGATGAAAATACAGGACTCACATGGCTTCAAAAAACAGCAGATACCAATGGAGACGGAATTATTACAGTTGATGATGCATTAAGTTGGCAAGGAGCAAAAGATTATTGCGAATATTTAACTTATGCAGGATACAGTGACTGGCGAACACCAAATTTATTTGAATTGTCCACCATAATAAATTATAGCACTTACAATCCATCCATAGACGAAACAGTTTTTGATTATGAGCCTGAGTCTCATTGGTCATCTACTTCAGACACCTACAATCCAGATGGTGCATGGGGTATCTATTTTAATTATGGCACTGATATTTGGATTAATAGTAATGACTTGTTTTACGCTTTTGTTACGTGCGTTCGTGGCAATGAAATATCGGATAAATCATTTGATTCTTTTACTGTTAATGGTGATAAAGTGGTAAAAGATAATAATGCAGGATTAATGTGGATGCAGAAAACAGCAGATATAAACAATGACGGTGAAATAGATTCCTACAATGATATACTTACATGGCAAGGAGCTCTTAAATACTGTGAAGATTTAACTTATGCAGGATATAGTGACTGGAGACTGCCAAATATTCAGGAATTAAGAAGTATAGTAGATTACGGAACTTATAATCCGGCAATAGATACAACAGTGTTTGATTGTGAACCTTCCTATTATTGGTCATCCACTACCAGAGTAGAAATTCCCGAACTTGCTAGATTTATCTATTTTCTATATGGCTCTGACTTTTATAACTATAAATCTTATCTATATTATGTCCGTTGTGTTCGTGGTGGATTATCATATTCAACTGTATCTTGTAACAGCAATAATCTTGAATATTGCACAAGTGAAAATAATTGTTCAAATGCAGGAGGATACTGGTATGACAATAAGTGTAATGCTGAAGCTCAATGCTCGATAACAAATCTTTCATCTTGCAACACACAGGCGAAATGTGAAAACATAGGCAAATATTGGTATAATAACCAATGCAATTTATCTACTCAAACAATTTGTGATGTAAATCATCTGAATTTATGCACAACAGAAAGTTTATGCAAAGGTATTGGAAAATACTGGTACGATAATAAATGTAATGCAGAACTTAAGCCACCACAATGTTCAGCTGATAATTTAACAGCATGTGATACACAAGAAAAATGTAAAGCCATAGGCAAGTAT
>CAZLFW010000226.1:0-14556 GCA_964559045.1 uncultured bacterium | reverse complement strand
ATGCATTGGGAGCATCATCCGCTTTTACAAGATTAGCAGGGCTTTTTGAAAAACATTTTTTCCCCGAGCATTTCAAAACCTTAAAGTATTATCATTATTACAAACCTTATATTGACTGGACAACACTTGCAATTTTAGGATTTTTTATCGGTGGTTACTTATCTGCAAGATTATCCAGTGGAATTAAATTTCAACTTATACCTAAGATGTGGAGTAAACGTTTTGGAAATAATAAGCTTTTAAGAATTTTTGCAGCCTTGATTGGTGGAATTTTTGTGGGTTTCGGAGCAAGAATGGCAGGAGGATGCACAAGTGGACAAGGTATAAGCGGAGGAGCTTTTTTAAGTGTAAGCGGTTGGCTTGCAATATGTTTTTTCTTTGCAGGAGGTATAATTACTGCTTTTATACTTTTTGGAAATAAAGATTATTAAATTAGCGGAGGATAGTGTATGAGCTATTTGATACCTGTATTAATAGGAGTTGTTTTCGGTTTTTTGCTTCAAAAAGCCGCAATAACCAAGTTTGAAACAATTGTTAATGTGCTTCGTTTTAAAGATTTTACAGTGATAAAATTCATGATGTCTGCAATTGCAGTTGCTATGGTTGGCTTGTATCTAATGATTGATGCTGATATGATTCCGAATATTATGAGATATGTTTCTCCTGTGAGAATTGCGGGAATCGCAATTGGAGGGACTATATTCGGTATCGGTTTTGCCTTACTCGGCGGCTGACCCGGGCAATCTGCTGCTGCCCTCGGTGAAGGCAGACTTGATTCTTTTTTCGGTTTAATAGGCATATTTTTAGGTGCGTTGATTTACGGAGAATATTACAATGTTTTCAGAGCATCAATCTTAAAAATCGGATATTTCGGTAAAATGACTTTTCCCGTATTGTTAAATATTTTGAATCCGTGGTATATTATTATTCCTTTTGTGGTATTTGTTTTGATTTTGTTTTTTATTCTTGAAAAATTCAAATTATAAAAGATTACGAGTATGTATCCTGTAATAGATGAAACGTGTTGTATTAACTGTAAAGTATGTATAGACATTTGCCCGTATGAGGTTTTTGGTGAAGTTAAATCGAAAGCTGCGGTTGTTTCTCCGGAAGATTGTATAGAGTGCGGAGAATGCGTAAGAAACTGCGAAAGCAATGCGATAAACTTGAAAGACGGTTAAAGTATGAATGCTTATGACATTTATAAAAAATATTACAGTCTTGAAGAAGAAGAAATTGAATTAATAAAAGACCTTTACAAAGTCATTGAAGATAATATAGAATTGTTTGTAAGTTCATTAACTGCATTTTACAGCACAGAAGGTGAGTTAAAAAATTTTTTTTCTAAAGAAGATAATGTTGATAAGTTTAGGACAAATGTTACTAACTGGCTGAAAAGACTTTTTACTCCGCCTTTTGATAATGAGTATGCAAGTTTTATAAAGAAAATTGGTATCGTTCATGCCAATAATAACGTAAATCCTCATTACATAAATATTGGAATAGGATTAATAAGGCATACGTTAACGGGAATTTTAAGAAATTATTACAGCGATGTTGATGAAAGAGTTAAAATCATCAATATTGCCAATAAAATTTTAGATTTTAATCTTGATGTTATTAACACGAATACAAGAACACAAGATCTTGAAAATAGATTTTTAAAAGTAAAAATCGAAAACAAGCTTCTCTCTTTTGCAGAAGGTTTTTCTCATTTTCTTAATATAATTATAGTAATCATGCTTGTATTAATGTCTGGTGCGGTGCTTGTTTTTTTTGTAAAAGATTTTACCATGATCATCAAAGGAGAAATAGAAAAGGGGATTATCACCACACTTGGCACAATGTTAATTCTTTGGATGATGATTGAATTAATTGAAGTTGAAATTAAGAATTTAAAAACCAAAACAATTAATATTGTAATTTTCATAAGCGTGGTTCTCGTTGCATTTGTAAGGAAAATTTTAATTGCAACTTTTGAAGAGCCGAAATTGGAAAAGCAAATTTTTTTAGTGGGAACCGTTTTAATTTTGGCAATAGTTCATTATTTGATATATAAAAGCAGAGATGGATAATTTTTTTATAATTTTGGTTGAGCCTGCTTTTCCCGGAAATATCGGGTCAGTTGCAAGGGCTATGAAAAATATGGGTTTTAAAAATTTAAGGCTTGTTAATCCTTGCGACTTTAAAAATGATGAGGCTTTAAAACTTGCTGTTAATGCTCATGATATTCTGGATAAAGCTGAAGTGTTTGATTCATTGGAAAATGCGGCTGCTGATTTGAACGTTACTGTTGCTACAACGGCAAAACTTGGTAAATACAGAAAACCTGTTTTCAGTGTTGAAAATATTTCTGCAATTTTAAAGACTTTATCGGTAAAAAACAGAATAGGTTTGGTTTTCGGCAGAGAAAGAATAGGACTTTTGAATAAAGAAGTTGATTTTTGCAATTTAATAGCAGAAATACCTGCATCCAAAGATTATTCTTGTTTGAATCTTTCTCAGTCGGTGCTGATATTTTGTTATGAATTGTTTAAAGATATTGATTTTCAGGGAGAACCTGCTGTGTTTAACGTGGTATCGTGTGAAGAAATGGAAAAATTTTATGAAAATTTTGAAGAATTATTACTTGATATAAATTTTCTTGATAAAAACAATCCTGAATTTAAAATGAAAGCAATAAGGAAAATTTTCGGGAGATGTTTTATTACGAAAAACGAACTGAACCTTTTATACGGTATTATAAGACAGGTGAGAAATCAGGAAAAAATAATAATAAATAATTTGGAGAAAAATTAGTATGGAGCGGAAAAAACTTTTTAGAGTTCAATTTTCCACAGGTAAAAAAGATTTTGACATAAAAGCTCAGGAAGTGAAAGAGAGTGAATTTTTCGGTTTTCTCGAAGTATCGGATTTTGTCATAACCGACCCTACCAAAGTTGTAATAACACCTGAAGAAGATACTTTAAAAAAAGAATTTGAAAGTGTAAAAAGGATTTTAATACCTTATCAGCATGTTAAACGAATTGACGAATTTGAAGAAGATGAAAAGAAAATAGTTTCTCCTTTTTTAAAAATTAAGGATAAAGATGAAAAAAATACTTGATTTTTTAAAAAAAATTCTATAATGCAACTGGACTGTATAAAACTAAATTTAAGAGAGGTATAAATGGCTGTTAGAATTAGATGTCAAAGATTTGGAAGAAAAAAGAGACCTTTTTACAGGATTGTTGCTGCGGATTCTCAATCTCCGAGAGATGGCAAGTTTTTGGAAATTTTAGGATTTTACAATCCGTTAACAGAGCCTTCCACTGTTAAAATTAAAAAAGACAGATTACAATATTGGCTTAATGTCGGAGCAAAACCTTCTAACACAGTTGCAAGATTGATTGAAAATACAAAATTGTTTCAAGAATCTGACCAAGAAGGAGGGGTATAATGTTGAAAGAATTAATTGAGTTTATTGCCAAGTCTCTGGTTGATTATCCTGAAAAAGTTAAAGTTACGGAGATTGAAGGAGAAAAAACTTCTGTAATTGAGTTAATTGTAGCCAAAGAAGACCTTGGGAAAGTTATCGGTAAACAAGGTAAAACAGCACGAGCATTAAGAACCATCCTCGCAGCAGCAGCAAATAAAGTTAACAAAAGAGCGGTTTTGGAAATAATTGAGTAAAACCGATTTTCTTAAAATAGGTAAAATAACAAAGCATCAAGGTATCAGAGGATACGCCAAACTTTACTATTACGGAGACATAGAAAATTTTAACTACAGAGAAGTTTTCCTTGAAAACGAGGGAAAACTTCTTTCTTATTTTATAGAACATTGGAAAATTCATAAAAATTTTATAATAATCAAATTGGACGGCATTGATTCCATTGACCATGTTAATCATTTACTTAAAGGAAAAGATGTTTTTATAAAAAAAGAGCAGCTTCCTCCTCTTGAAGAGGGAGAGTATTATTGGTATCAACTTTTAAATTTAAGCGTTTACACCTTATCAGGAGAATATCTCGGTGAAATAACGGATATAATGGAAACTGGAAGTAACGATGTTTTTCAGGTAACGGGAGGAGATAAGGAATTATTAATACCGTATATTGAACAGGTTGTTAAGGAAATTGATTTGAAATCGGGGAAAATGGTTGTTCAAATGTTAGAGGAAGTTTAATTTGCTACGTTTCAATATATTAACGTTGTTTCCCGAAATTGTTGAAGGTTTTTTCAAATGTTCTATTTTAAAAAGAGCGGTTGAGCAAGGGCTTATTGAATATAACGTAATAAATTTCAGAGATTATTCAGACAATAAACATAAAACCGTTGATGATACTCCTTTTGGAGGCGGTTTCGGGATGGTTATAAAACCGGAGCCAGTTGTTAATGCGCTTAGTTCTTTGACAAAAGAATCAGTACCTGGGAAAATTATTCTTTTATCCGCAAAAGGTGAGCTTTTTACTCAGAAAAAGGCTGAAGAGCTTTCAAATGAAGAAAACATAACTCTTGTATGCGGCAGATACGAAGGTGTTGACGAGAGAGTCTCCGAATTTGTCCATGAGGAGGTTTCAATAGGCAATTATGTGTTAATGGGCGGAGAAGTGGCTGCAGGTGCGATAATTGAATCTGTATCAAGGCTTGTTCCCGGTATAGTGGGTAAAACAGGTTCAACAGTGGAAGAATCTTTTGCCACGCATCTGTTGGAGTATCCGCAATATACCAGACCGAGAGAATTTAAAGGAATTACGGTTCCTGATATACTTGTTTCCGGTAATCATAAGGATATAGGGTGCTGGCGGGAAAAAAAGCAGGTTGAAATAACGGTTAAAAAGAGATTTGATTTAATTAAATCAAGGGAAAAACCGCTTTCAATATCCGAAGTTGCACGTATAAAAGAGACTTTACCTGAAAGAGATATATATATTGCTCTTGTCCATTACCCTGTTTACAATAAAAAACGTGAAGTTGTGGCAACAGCAACAACCAATTTGGATATTCACGATATTGCAAGAGTTGCAAAGACATACAATATTAAAAAATATTATGTGGTAACTCCGGTAAAAGGACAAAAAGAGTATATAGAGCGTATAATGAAACACTGGAAGGAGGGATACGGTTTTTATTATAACAGTAACCGTGCAAAGGCTTTAAGTGTTACCGAAATTGCCGATTCTCTCGAAAAGTGTGTTGAATCCATACAAAGCGAGTCTAATAAAGAAGTGGTAACTGTAGGAACATCAGCTTCGATATACGGTGATAATTTAATTGCTGTTTCGGAGATAAACAAAATAATTGAAAAAAAAGCATTATTGCTTGTTTTTGGCACAGGTTGGGGGCTAACCGAAGAAGTTACGGAAAAACTTGATTTTATGCTCGAGCCTATTTACGGCTTGGGAGATTTTAATCATTTATCGGTTAGAAGTGCCATATCAATAATAATAGACAGAATATTAGGATTTTAAGGAGGATATAAAATGAATCAGTTAGACTATTTACAAATGGAACAGATGAGGGAAGATATTCCCGAGTTTAAGGCAGGTGACACTGTTAAGGTGCATTTGAGAGTTAGAGAAGGAGACAAAGAAAGAATTCAGATATTTCAGGGCGTTGTTATTAAGAAAAAGAATAACGGTGTTGCTTCTACTTTTACAGTAAGAAAGATATCTTTCGGTATAGGAGTTGAAAGGATTTTTCCAATTCATTCTCCGTATATTGAAAAAATAGAAGTTGTTAAAATAGGACGTGTAAGAAGGGCGAAACTTTACTATTTAAGAGCTCTTAAAGGTAAAAAAGCAAGAATTAAAGAAAAGAAAACATGGTAAATTTTTAATGCACGGATGTATGTTTCTCTTTGACAAGGCGTTAAGGGAGAAGTTTCCCGTTATTGCGGGAGTTGACGAAGCGGGAAGAGGACCTCTTGCAGGTCCTGTGGTGGCTGCTGCCGTGATATTGAAACCGGAATTTGATTCCGAACTTATAGATGATTCTAAAAAGCTTTCTCCCATAAAAAGGGAGAAAGCTTTTTTTTTGATTAAAAATGAATGTGTTGATTTTTCGGTAACTGCGATTTCAAACAGGAGAATTGACCAAGTTAACATACTTGAAGCAACTGTGGAAGCAATGTTGCTTTCAGTTAATAAACTGAAAATAAAACCGGATGTTGTTCTTGTGGACGGAAACAGAAAAATCCGCTCCGGTTTTACAGAGAGAACAGTTGTCAAAGGAGATTCCACATCGCTTTCAATAGCGGCAGCTTCAATAGTTGCAAAATATATTCGTGATAAAATCATGGAGAATTACGGAAAAATTTTTCCCGATTATCTCTTTGAAAAACATAAAGGATATCCCACCAAACTTCATAGAGAGCTGATTAAAACTCATGGTATCAGCAGAATTCACAGGAAAACTTTCAAATTAATTTAGCTTTTCTTAAAAATATTAAACCTTATCAATAATTTTAGGTAAATATTCATATTTTTTTTTATTTGAATACCTGTTTATAATGAAAAAAGAGAGCATGAAAAAAAAACTTGCGGATATGAAAGTGATAATATCGTTTTTAAATGCAATTTCTCCTGTAAAAGCGCCTATTATAAGAAAACATACGGGAACAATATAGGTGATAAAAGAAGCTTTCAAAAACTGTTTCTCAGGAATGGCAACAATTACCCTATCACCTTTTTTCGCTTTGATTTCATTTATTGCCGTTATTTCAACACTATTTTCATCCTCTTCAAAGGGACGGCAAAAATTGCGTGCGTTACAACCGCTGCAAGCTTCTTTTCTCTCAACTGATATTACGGCAATATCATCGGATTCTTCTATGACAGTTCCTATTTCCTCTATCATATTTCACTCCATTTGATGTTTAGCGATTTCATTTTTCTGTATAAATTCCTTCTTGTCACTCCAATCATATCCGCTGTTTTGGTGATATTGCCGTTGTTGTTTTTAATCTTTTTTTCAATGAACATTTTTTCAAAAATATTAACAGCTTCGGTTAAATTGTTGTAAGAATCTATAAGCTCTTCGCAAGATTCTATTTGGGTGTTGTTAAATACAAGGAACCTGTTTATGTGTTTATCGGTTATTACGTCGTTCTCTTCCATGATAACTATTCTTTCCATTAAATTTTTAAGCTCTCTTACATTGCCTTGCCAGTTGTTTTTCAATAATACCTCAACTGCTTTGTCACACAATTCTCTGCTGTAACCGCTGTGTTCAAACGAAAATTTATTCAGAAAATATTTTGCCAAAATGGGAATATCTTCTTTTCTTTCTCTTAGAGGAGGGACATGCAATGGAACAACATTAAGCCTGTAATATAAATCTTCTCTGAAATTTCCGTTTTCAATCTCTTCCATAAGATTTTTATTTGTGGCTGCAATTACCCTAACGTCAACTTTTATTACTTCATGACCTCCCACACGTTCGAATTTTTGCTCTTGTAATATTCTTAAAATTTTAGCCTGTGTTTTTAAACTCATATCTCCTATTTCATCAAGAAAAAGAGTTCCTCCGTTTGCAAGGTCGAATTTACCCTTTTTCTGTTCAATGGCTCCCGTAAAAGAGCCTTTTTCATGGCCGAAAAGTTCGCTTTCAATGAGCTCTTCAGGTATTGCAGCACAATTAACGTCTATAAAAGGTTTATCAAATCTTTTGCTTTTTTTATGAATAAGTTTTGCCACAAGCTCTTTTCCCGAACCGTTTTCACCTGTAATAAGCACCCAACTGTTCGTAGGCGCAACTTTATCTATGTCAGAGAGTAACCTTTTTATAGGTTCGCTGTTGCCGAGAATGATTTCGTCTTTCATAAAAGACGTTTTAAGATAAAGATTCTCTTCTTGAACTTTCCTGTAATTTAAAGCGTTTTTTATAAGAATAAGAACTTTTTCCAAAGAAAGAGGTTTTTCTATAAAATCAAAAGCTCCCAATTTGGTTGTTTGAACCGCTGTTTCAATTGTTCCGTGACCTGAAATCATAATAACCGGTATAAGAGGGAAGGTGGTTTTTATTCGTTTTAAAACTTCGATTCCGTCAATATCTTCCATCCATATATCGAGGAGGATAATATCCGGATTTTCCGTTTCCACAATCCTTATTCCGTCAAAGCCGTTATTTGCCGTAAGACATTGGTAGCCTTCATCTTCAATAATGTCTTTTAATGAATCCAGGATATATTGTTCGTCATCAATAATAAGAACTTTTTCTTTCAACGCATTACCTCCATTTTTTAAGTTATTGTAAATTCTATTTCAATTGTTGTGCCGTAGGGTTTATTGTCTTTTACGGATATTTTCCCGTTGTGACTGTCTATTATGGATTTTACAATTGTTAGCCCTATCCCGGTTCCGTAAGATTTTGTGGAAAAATAGGGTTCAAAGATTTTTTCTTTAATTGCATCGTCAATTCCGCAACCGTTGTCTCTAATTTGCAGTAATACAACTTTTCTGTATTTGATATATTTTGTTTTAATTTCCACTTTTTTGGTTTTTCTTTCGGATTTTTCAAATGATTGAATGGAATTATTTATTATGTTGGTGACAACCTGATATATTTGCTTTTTATCTATATTTACATTAGGGAGGTTGTTGTCCAGGTTGGTTATGAAATTAATATCTTTTTTTATATTTTTAAAAGAAGGAATTATTTCTTTGAGAATGTTGTTTAAATTGTGAGTTTCCATTTTTATTTCGGGAAGTTTTGTGAATCTTGAAAATTCATTTACGAGATTTCTTATTACATCCACATACTGAATAATATTATTTGTTGTTTTTTCAAATTCTTCCTTGTTGTCCTGAATTTTTTCAGCATATTTTCGTTTCAGTCTCTGAGCGGAAAGCTGAATCGGTGTAAGAGGATTTTTAATTTCATGAGCAACCCGCCTTGCAACTTCTTTCCATGCTGCGGTTCTTTGAGCAAGAGTTATTTGAGTCATATCGCTGATAACAATTAAGTATCCGAGAACTTCGTTTTTTTCGTCTTTTAAAATGGTTCCGAACATAGAAAGCATAATAAAATTTTTCCCTAAATTTATATTCAGATTTTTATTGATTACCGTTTTGTTCAAAAGCTTGAATTCTTCAATTGTTTCAGACAAAATTTGTTTAAGAGTGTTGTGTTTTACACTGTTGTAATGAATTCCCACAACTGCTTCAGGCTCCAGTTTCAAAAGTTTTATCACAAAAGGATTGACAGTATTTATTATTCCATTTTTATTCAAAGAGATAACCCCGTTGTTAACATTATTGATAATGGATTCGATATAATGCTGTCTTTCCATTAAATCTTTTCTTGAGGTTTTAATTTCTTCAACCATTTTTTTGAAAGAATCAACCAGTATTCTTATTTCATCTTGTGATTTAATGTTTATCTCCTGCTCCAAGTTTCCTTTTGCAACTTCTTCGGTTGCTTTTACAAGCTTGTTAATGGGAGTTGAGATGTCATTGGCAATGAAAATTCCAAACCAAGTGGCTGAGAGAATTATTACCAATGTTACAATGAGAAGAGAAAATATATAAGTTTTTTCAACAGGACTTTTCATAAGTTTTAAATAAGAAAACTCGGTGAAATTTTGAGAAATGGTTTTTGCGGATTTGGTAAATTTTCTTGATGTAACTATAATTGCAACGGAAAAATATTTTTTCCCTTTAAAATATCCGTAAACAATTTCTTTTTTATTTATCTGTATAATATCGCTGCCTGATTCAGCATTGGAATTTAACACAAAAGAAACTATTTTTTTAAAATTGGGTGTTAAATATTTGGTAATCTTTTTGTTAAAATATTTGGACAAAATTACATTGTTAACTGTCCCCACAAAATAGCCGTCAAGGAGATAATCCTTTGCCTTGGTTTCCAAAAGATTTCTGTTTATTTTGAATACTTTATAAAGTTTTTTTGCATATATAATCGTTTTTTTTGTTTTTTCTTCATAGTAATCTTGAGCTATTTTTAGAGAAGACACGAGACTGTCTTCTATTTTTTTGTTGAACCAGCCTGTTATGGTGCTTTTTATTATTACCGAAGATATGGCAAATTGAAGAATTAACGGAATTGTTGTGAAAAGGAAAAAGGATGTTACAAGTTTTCTGCTTAGTTTTTTGAACTTTCTCTGCTCTTTGTTGAAAAATATTTTCACCAAATTTCGGAATATCAGGAATACGAGGAGCAGAAGCAGGATAATGTTAATGTTTAATAAACTGAAAACAACTATATTTGAAGGAAGAGGCGTATTGTTAAATGTTATTTTTGCATAATACACCTGTATAATTGTTGCAATTATAAGGAGGATAAATGTTGCTATTATAATTCTTTTTTCACGCTGACGTTTTTGCTTTTCCTTGTCTTTTTCCAATGTTTTCTCCAAATTAAACTGTAAAGAATTAAAATTTTAAATTAATTTTTTTCTTTATTTTAAAGTCGTTAATATTGTTTAAAATATAGATGTTTGAAATTTTAAATCCTCCTTTAATAGGTGAAAAAATTATTTCCAAGTCTATATAACAGTTTTTTCCGTTAACTTTTTTTGCAAAATAGGGAATTGTGAACTTGCCTATTCTGTTTAAGAATTGAATGTAATTTTTCGTGTAATAATAAGATTCCGCCGATGTTACAATATATTGTTTCTTCAAAATATTGTAATTGAATTTAAATTTCTTTTCAAATGTTTTCAATGTTTTACCTTTAACAAAAAATAATTTTGAATTCTTTTTTATGGAAATTTTAGCAGAACATTGAAAAGGTATGGATGATTTTATGAAATCGTGCAGTTTGTTATTTATATTGTCTGTTATATCTATGACCACAGTGCCGTTGTCAAAAATTTCAAAAGCTTTTTTGGCACAAACGGAAAGAGAAGTAAATAATACAATGAAAGCAAAAATAAATGCAATTATAAATAGGTTATTTCTATCCGTTTGCCACATAAGTTTTTCCCGTTTGTTCCGTGATATGTCCCAAAATCTGAAGGTTTGTCAAAATCACTGACAGTTCCGACACTGTTAACCCGGTTTTTAAAACCAGCTCGTCAATTGTAGCGGGAGCTTCATTTATTAATTTGTAAACCTCTTCAAGTTCTTTTGATTCAAAACAGGGAGCAGTTGATTTTTTACATTTCCCTTCTGGGAATAGTATCTCTGCTATATCCGACGCGCTCTCAACAAGATAAGCGCCGTTTTTTATAAGATGGTGGGTTCCTTTTGATTTATAGCTGTAAATATTGCCCGGAACTGCAAAAATGTCTTTTCCTTGGTTCAATGCAAACTCCGCGGTTATAAGAGAGCCGCTTTTCATACTTGCCTCAACAACAACGACGCCTTTTGCCAGTGCACTGATAATTCTATTCCTTTTGGGAAAATTTCCTGCTTCCGGTTTTGTGCCCATTGGAAATTCACTTAAAATCAATCCGTTTTCCCTGATACTTTGGAACAGATTTCTATTTGTTGCAGGATAAATTATATTTATGCCGCATCCCAAAACCGAAATTGTAGACGAGCCTGCTTTAATTGTTTCGTGATGAACTATAGAATCTATGCCTCTTGCCATTCCGCTTACAGTTACAACATTTAATTCCGCAAGTTCCCTTGTGATTTGAGCACAGACATTTTTCCCGTAATCTGTAGGATTTCTTGAGCCCACAATGGCAATAATGTTGTTATTGGACAGAAGCTCTATATTGCCGTAGTAATACAGCAACGGAGGGGGAGAATATATCTCTTTTAAATTTTCTGGATAATTAATATCGTTGTAAGTTAAAATTTGCACATTATTTTTTTCTATTTTTTCAAGTTCTTTTTTTGCCTTTTCAACAGCTTGTTTTTTAAGGGAATTATTATCAATTGAATTGAAAACCATCTCAATGTTTCCGTGAGTGGCAATTAGTTTCTTAAATGTAACATCCCCTATTCCTTGGATATGTTTAACAGACAGCCAGAGAAGTATATCTTTCATTTTCACGTATTTATTCAATGTCGTTAAAGACATTAAAGCTTTTTTCCTGTGAATTGTTTTCATAAGGAATGAAATCTATTTCATCGTCTTTTGCCAGATTTTTGAATGTTGTTGTGTGTTTGTCAAACAGAAGGTCTATTTTGCCTGTGGGTCCGTTACGCTGTTTGCCTATAATAAGTTCCGCTGTGCCCTTATTGTCCTCTTTGTCTTTATGGTAAACTTCATCCCTGTAAATAAAAAGGATTACATCTGCATCCTGCTCAATGGCCCCCGATTCTCTCAAATCAGACAGTTGAGGTCTTCTGTCGCTTCTCATTTCAACTCCCCTGTTTAACTGAGAAAGTGCTATTACCGGTATTTTCAGTTCTCTTGCAAGGTTTTTAAGCGACCTTGATATTTCGGAAATTTCCCGTTCCCTTGAGTCTGTCCTTGTTAGTCCTCTTACAAGCTGTAAATAGTCAATTATAACAATTTGAATATCTTCCTGTGCTTTAAGCCTCCGTGCTTTTGCCCTGATTTCCAAAATTGTCATTGCAGGGGTATCGTCAATAAATAGTTTGCCTTCTGCAATATTCCCCGCCACAGTGCTTAATCTCGCCCAATCGGATCTGGGAATCATTCCGTTCCTAATTTGATTTGAGCTTATGCCTGTTTCACTTGAAATAAGTCTGTATGCAAGTTGCTCTTTTGACATTTCAAGAGAAAAAAAAGCAACGGGAATTTTTTTTTCAATGCCAATGTGAGCGGCTATATTCAGACAAAGTGCGGTTTTACCCATACTCGGCCTTCCAGCCACAATTATCAAGTCGGAAGGTTGAAATCCGTTGGTCATTTCATCCAACTTGTAAAATCCGGAAGGGACACCTGAAACAGTGCTTTTATTTTTATAAATGCTTTCAATTGTTGCCATTGCATCCCATATTAACGATTTGATATTTGTAAAAGACGTGTCAAACCTGTTTTCACTGAGTTCGAAAAATTTTTTCTCAATATTATCGAGAAATTCGTCTATTTCTTCAGGCTCGTTGTAGCAAGACTCTATAACTTCGGTGCATGTTCCTATTACTTCGCGAATAATAGATTTTTCTTTTACTATTTTTGCATATTGGATAACATTTGCAGCAGAAGGTATTTCGTCTATAATTGAGGATATAGCGGTTATGCCTCCCACTTTGTCCAATTCTTTGGTTTTTTTCAAAAAATCACTGATTGTTAACAAGTCAATAGGGTGGTTTTTTTCCCTTAGAAGAAGCATTGTTTTAAAAAGTATTTCATTGGATTTAGAATAAAAATCTTCAGGTTTAATGATTTCCACAAGTGAATCTATAACCTGATTATTAATGAAAACAGAGCCTATTACTGCTTTCTCCGCATCAAGATTATGCGGTGCTTGTTTAATATAATCCATTAAACTTAATCCTTTTTTAAAATATTATATATTGTGTTTTTGCTTATATTATACTTTTTTGAAATAAAAGTTGCAATATCTTTTGTGGATAAATTTATATCTTTTAAAATATTAATGTCTTCAAGAATATTTTCGTTTGAATTTTCTCCTTTTTTACAATCGGCAATGCAGACAAGTTCTCCTTTTATATCTTTATCTTTTATTGATTCGTAAACATTTTCTATCTTGTCGAAAAATATTTCTTCAAATTTTTTAGTAAGCTCTCTTCCTATGAATATCTTATTTTCAGGTATTAATCCTTTTAAAATTTCCAATGTCCCGAATATTCTTTTCGGAGATTCGAAGAACATGAACGGTAATTCTTTTTTTATGAATTTTTTAAGCTGTTTTGTCCTTTTTTCAATTTTTTTCTCAAGAAATCCCAAAAATATGAAATTGTCGCATTTAAAAGGAACTATTGATAGTAATGTAGTAATTGAAGAAGCTCCGGGAACCGGTATAACCTTAATATTGTTTTTGTAGGCAAACTCTATGAGGTATCTCCCCGGATCGGATATTAAAGGAGTCCCCGCATCTGATACAATGGCAATACTTTCAACATTTTCAAAAGTTTTAAAAAATTGTGATATTGTTTTTTGCTCGTTAAATTTATGAAAACTGACAATTCTTTTTTTTATATTATACTTGTTTAGCAGTTTTCTGGTCACTCTACTGTCTTCAGCCATTATAACATCTGCATTTCTCAAAACTTTTAGCGCTCTTATTGTAATGTCTTGCAAATTTCCAATAGGAGTTGATACCATATATATTTTCATCTGAATCATTATAGATATAAAATAATAAAAAATCAATAAAAATTGATTTTTTATTTCATTAAAATCCAAAATATTAAATTCAAAACATATCAACGTGAAACGTGATACAATATAATTCGTTCAAAGTTATGACATATCATAATTTATAGTAATTCATTGTAATTACTGGTAATTAATTGTTTAAAACTACTAAATCCTAAATAAATCCGAATATCGAAATACGAAATCCGAAAAAATTAGAAATATCAAGTTCAAAACAAAATTACTTCAAAGTCCAATGTCCAAAATGATGAACTTTTTGATAATAAATAATAGTTTTGCACAGTATCTTTGGTGATGCAGTTTTTTATTATCTATTTACAGGTGAAAATCTTGGAATAGGAGCTGTTA